>JAJXTM010000312.1 GCA_021783875.1 Bacteroidota bacterium | reverse complement strand
TAGGAGTCGGTGATAGAATTTTAATGCTTGAAAATTGCTGGTACTCAGTAATTAGTCCAGAATCATGCTCAAGTATATTATGGCGAAGCTGGGAATTTAAGGAACAAGCTGCCGAAGCTTTAAAATTGACAGCTCCGGATCTTTTAGAACAAAAATTAATAGACCGAATTGTCCCTGAACCTCTCGGAGGTGCTCATAAAGACCATCTTATTGCTGCCAATAACCTAAAAGCTGTTCTTAAAGAAGAACTTGAACCTTTATTAAAAATCAAGCCCGATAAACTAATCGAAGGCAGACTTGAAAAATTCGGTAAAATGGGTGCTTATATTGAATAAATTATTTTATTTCTTAAAGAACTCACTTACCATTGAATAAAATTCTGTGTCTCCAAGTTTTCCAAATTCACCTTCTTGGAGTTCATCTGCCTTTGTTCCTGCTCCTGATTTCTTTCTTATTGAAATTAATCTATCTATATCATCCTGAAAATACGAAACTGCAGATTTACCGATATTCAAATTTTTTATTTCATTGTCGATATCTTCAACATCAAGAATGCATATCCAGTTTGATTCATAAGGAGTAATATCCAACGATTCAATATCACTCTTAAGAGGCAAATTAATTTTTATAACTTTCCCTTTCAATGGTGAATTAAACGTAACATTCCTTGTCCCTTGCTTTATAGTAAATAATGGCTGCCCCGAAGAAACATTCATCCCTAAATTAGGAAAATCAATTGAATCAATTTTACCGATAAGTTTTTTTGCAAAGTCGTCTATCCCAACTTTTACTGCTCCGTTTTGATCCATACTTGCCCAGCAGTGACCCGGAGATATAAACACTCCGCCCGGAATTGCAAATTCATAAGTTTTAAAGCGCTTTGATTCTCCTAAATGTGTAATGTGAACTTTTGGCTTCAATTGCTTCTGAATTCTTTCCTGCCTCTTTATTAAAATTCTTTTTACAAATTCAAGCAGTTCATCTTCAGTAAAAGGCTTTTGAACATAATCCATAGCACCGTATTTCATGCATTCAACTGCTGTTTCAACAGTTGCAAACCCTGTAATAATTACCACATCAATATCCGGGCGAAGATGCTTTACTGATTTTGTAACATCGACACCGTCCATTTGAGGCATTTTCAAATCTGTAAAAACAAAATCATAATTACGTGATTGTATTAAACCAAGTGCCTCCTGCCCAGTTTCAACAGTATCTACGCAGTATCCGTCTAAAACTAATATTTTCCTAAAACTGTCAAGAATAACGGGCTCATCATCAACGCAAAGTATCTTAGCTTTTTGATTCTCAACTTCAACACGCTTCAAAGTTTTTGATTCTCTGGTAAAATCCAGGTTAAGACTTACAGCTAATGCCGTTTCTCTTTCTTTTCTTTCTTTTTGTTCGCGAATTTGCTTGGTAAAATGTCTTATTAAGACATCTGCAATTACGAACAATATTACTGCAATAATTAATAGTGGCATGATTTTCTCCATTCATTTAGTTTATATCGGCTTTCGCCTTTTTATATTTTTAATTTCTGTCTGAACTGCACGGTATTAATTGTTTTAATTCATATTCGCTTTCTGAAGGAAAGATTTTGTAAAACCATCCTTTGAAGTAAGGATCTTTTTCCACAATACTTAAATCTTCCAAGACTTCTTCATTCCTTTCAATTATTCTTCCGGTTACCGGAGATAATATACTATGAGTTAAACCATCTTTAGATTTAATCTCTGCACATAAATTACCCTGAACAATTTCATCATCAATTTTGAATAACTCAATCGTATCAATTCGTTCAATAGTTTTCAAAAACAAATCTGTTACCCCAATTAAAATTGAACCGGCATTTTCCTCAACAGCCCAGCTTGCATATCCAAGCCTAAAATATTTTGCAGGGCAGGGGACATAGAAAATCAATTCATCATTTTCTTTTAGCTTCGAGTCTTTAATCATATTTTGGATTTCTGCATATTTCATTCCCCTTTTGACAGAAGCTAGGATTTCATCTACCGTAAATGGTTTAGGTAAAAAGTCAATTGCACCGTTATATAAAGATCTAACTGAGTTCTCCACAGTTGAATAACCGGTAGTCATAATTATAGGAGAGGAAATTTTTCTTCGCATAATTTCATCAAGAAATTCAAATCCGTCAAAATCAGGCATCATTATATCGCAAACAATAATCTTATAGGTATTTTTAGATAATTTTTCTAATGCGTTTTTAGCATCTATTGATGAATCAACTTTGAATCCTTCGGCAGTACATATCTTATCTACAGCATCAACAATTACCTGCTCATCATCTATCACCAATATGTCGTAAAGTCGGGACATAAATTATCTCGTCTGTCTTAGAGGAAGGTGAATCTTAAAGGTTGTCCCTTTGTTTAATTCACTTTCTACCGTAATAGTGCCGTTATGATTATCTATTATTCCCCATATTACCGAAAGACCAAGTCCTGTACCTTTCTGTCCTTTAGTGCTGAAAAATGGCTCAAATATTCTTGCTAAATCTTCCTTGGCAATTCCGCAGCCGGTATCGGATAATATAATTTCTATATATTCACTTTTACCTTCATTATCAACGGCATCCCACCTTTGCCATCCGCAGTTTCGGTTTGTGCATGCTTCAAACTTTCCCTGAGAAGGGATATCAAATGAAATAATTTGGGAGTTGCATTTTGGGCATTTTATCTTTTCTTCCATTAAAGAGAAATTACATTGAGGGCAAACGACTTTAGCTCCGTCTTTTAATTCTGTAATGTTAGAGAGATGATGATTTCTTCCGTATACAGGGTCAAGATGAACTATTTCTTCTCCTTCCGAAGAAATGATTTTCAATTTAATTGAAGACATTCCGTCAATCTTATATTCATTATCTATTAGATCATGCCGCTTTGGGCAAATTGCCTTTTTAATATGGGTTATCCCATAAGGCGATAAGGAAATTAATTCCGTAATAATTGAAATAGTTCCGCCGTTTGTTCCTATTGCATCTGCAGAATTAACTATTAAGTTAATGAAAACTTGCTGCATTTGATTAGAATCTACTGTAATCGTAGGGAGATTAGAATTTAAGTTTTTATTTAGCTTAATATGATTTATCGTAAGTTGGTTATCCACTACCAAAATAGACCGTTCAATTATTTCATTAATGTTTGCTTCATTTTTCTTTGGAATGGATTGCCTTGCAAAATCCAATAAACTTTTTACTATTTCTCTGCTTCGTTTTGTTTCTCTGACTATTACTTTTAGGTCCTCTTGCAGCTCAGGATTATTTTCAGTCCTTTTCAATAAAAAACTGCTATAGGTAAGAACCCCTGTCAATGGGTTATTAATTTCATGGGCTACACCTGCTGCTA
>JAJXTM010000311.1 GCA_021783875.1 Bacteroidota bacterium | reverse complement strand
TAATGCGTTTTTAATACCTTCATTTGATTCATTATCCTTAATTTTCTTTTCTAAGATTTCTAATTCTGTTTGTATGACTGTCAATGGGGTTCTGATTTCATGAGAGGCATTTGCAATAAATCTTTTTTGACTTTTGAATGCGCTGTCTATTCTCTCAATCATTTCATTTAGTGTAATACCTAAAGATCTTACCTCGTCTCTGGCTTTTGGAAGGTCTAGTCTTTTATCGAGATTTTCACCTGAAATATTTCTAGCAGTATTAGCCATTTGAGCAATAGGTTTGAATGCAGCATTAGAAATAAAATAAGCAGCAATACCTGTGACAATTAATCCAGCCGGGATTAAAAACAGGAATAAATAAAGCAATTTGTCTAATTCTTCATATACGTCTTTTACAGAAGTCGCAGTTTCGAGGACATATTTAGTATCTTTTTCAGTCTCAAAAGTACTCCATAATATTCTGTACTTCCGATGATCAATTTTCTGCTTTTTGTATTCAAAAGCGTTTTTCTTAGCTTTTGCAAAATCAATAATTGAAAATTTTGAAAGGATCGAATCACTAACAATACAATTTCCTTTTTTATCAAAAAGCTGAAATCTTTCTCCATACAATCCCTTAGCGCGAATAGAATTCAATCTTTTTATATTGAGGGAATTGCTGTCATCAAATTCATCTTCAATTTCAGTCTGCAGAGAAATAGAATAACTTTTTAGATTCGTATCTAATTTAATGAAAGACGCTTCTTTAATATTATGATATATTAAACCGGCAAATATCGTCAGCATCAATCCGAATACTACTGTATATGCTAATATTATTTTGAACTTAATAGTAAACATTTATTCTTCTTTGTCGGTAAAAATATAACCTGAGCCTCTAACGGTTTGGATTAATGCTTTATCAAAATCCTTATCAATTTTTTGCCGCAAAAATTTTATAAATGATTCAATGACATTACTATGCGGATCGAAATTCATATCCCATAAATGTTCGGAAATTGTTTCTCGGGATAATATTTTATTAGGATTCATCATAAAAAGTTCCAGCAAAGCAAATTCTTTTGCCGAAAGGTTTATCTGTTTTTCTTCTCTAAAAGCAGTATGTGATTCTAAATTCAATTTTACTCCGTACTCTTCTAAAATAGAAGAACGAACCTCAGATTTTCTTCGAATTAAGGATCTAATGCGAGCAAGCAATTCGCCGAAATGAAAAGGTTTGGTCAAATAATCATCTGCACCTTCATTTAATCCTTTAATTTTATCATCGACATCGTCTAATGCAGTAAGCATTAAAATAGGAGTAAGAATTTTTTCTTTTCTTAGATTTACAAGAGTCGCCCACCCATCTTGTTTTGGAAGCATAATATCGAGGATTATCAAATCGTAGCTGTTTGTAAAAGCCAAATGCTCACCGGTTATACCATCTGATGCTATATCTACAGCATAAGTTTCTGCTTTTAATCCTTTTGAAACGGCAGCAGATATTTTATTATCATCTTCGATTAATAGAATTCTCATAATTTACCTGAAACAAATATAATTTATGAATGTGAAAATTAAATGAAAAATAATCCTAAAATCACACCATAAGTAGGTTAATTTGAATAATTTTAATTAGGAGAAAACATAATGAAATATTTGTTTAGATTTATAATATTTATTACTATTCTTTTCTACGGATGTTCCCGGAGATTTCCTGAAAAAATCAATATTGCTCGCAATAGTTTTGTACTATTAAACCAAGACAGCTCGAATGTAAATTTTCCATTTGACTATAAAGGTAAAATTTTAGTTGCAACATTTATATATACTAATTGCCCTGATATTTGTCCTATGACTACTTATAATATGCAGCAAGTTCAAAAAAAATTAGAACAGAAGAACATCAATAATGTTCAATTTGCTGCAATTTCATTTGACCCGATTCGGGATACTCCTTCAATTCTTAAAGATTATGCATCCATTCGCGGAATGAACTTAAATAATTTCTCTTTTTTAACCGGAAACAAGAAAAGTATTTATTCGTTAATCAAAAATTTTAATTTTTTAGTTTTACCCGGAGACACTACACAAGTAGGCACTAATCCCGTTTATTTTTTCACTCATGCCGATAAAATTTATTTGATTGACCAGCAAGGCAGAATCAGAAATGAATATCGCGGCAGTAAACTTGATAAAAATAAATTATTATCCGATATAAAATATTTGGAGGATTAACAATGATTCTACTTTTTTCAATGCTGACATTATTTAGTATTCACTCACAAAAAGTAACGGTTAGACATGCGTGGCTTAGACCCGCAAATAAAGGAATGAACAGCGCACTTTATTTTGAAGTTAGGAATAACTCAGAAAAACCCGAAACCCTATTTAATGTTACTTCGAATATTGCTGGTATGATTCAACTTCATGAATCATATATGGAAAAAGGAATGATGAAAATGAGGATGGTTCCTTTTATTGTAATAAAACCGCATTCTACTTTTGTCTTTAAGGAAGGCAGTTATCATATAATGCTGATTTTATTAAAAAAAGACTTAAAACCGGGATCAAAAGAAATATTTTTTCTTCATTTTAAAAACGAAAACAATTTAAAGGTAATTGCAATAGTCGGGAAAAATTAAAAACCTTTTTCTCTAAATTTGCCCTATCCAATTTTCATTATTATTTTTAAAAATATCTCTAAGATTGGAATATATAAATTCCGGAAGAGGACCTTTTTCTAATATTTTTATATTTTCCTTTATATGATTAATGTTTGAAGTGCCTATTATAAAGGCGTCCACTCCTTCAGTAAATGCCGTAAACCTCAGCGAATTATCCAGCCAATTTTCTCCAAAGTCCAAATTCATTTTCTTCATGCGCAGCCAATATTCTTCGGCGTATCGACCATGAGGTCTTTCATTAAACTTCCATGGTATATTACCTATCGAACGTTTAGCTATCACTCCTAAATTACGTCTTTTTGCTTCCGGTAAGAGATTGTCTAAATTCCCTTGATCAAAAATATTTACTGAAGTTTGAATACTACCGAATTTTCCGCTATGAACTGCAAAATCTAATTCCTTATTCTCACCAGAATAAGCAGCCACTCGAAATTTTCCGGCATCTAGAGATTTTTGAAGAGCCGAAATAACTTCACCATTTTTAAGAATATCTAAAGGACATGAATGTAAATGAACTATATCAATATAATCGGTCTTCATTGTTCGTAAAGCTAGTTCTATTCCTTCTATTATACAGTCATGAGTCCAATCATTATAGCCGGGAACACTGTATCCAACCTTAGTCGACAGAATAAATTCATTTCTTCTTTTAGAAATAAATTTCCCGATTCTTTCCTCCGAAGCACCGTAACCGCGGGCAGTATCAAT
>JAJXTM010000310.1 GCA_021783875.1 Bacteroidota bacterium | reverse complement strand
TTTTAATTCGGAGAGATGCCAGAGTGGTTGAATGGGACGGTCTCGAAAACCGTTAAGGATGTAAGTCCTTCCAGGGTTCGAATCCCTGTCTCTCCGCAAATAAACCATAGAATCAATAAATTGAGGGCTTTTTCTTTTATGATCGAAAAACAAGAAATTCAAACTTTCAGCTAAATTAAGAGAATAATTAATCAAATTAATCATCAATTTATTAATCACTTCTTGATTTACTTTTCAGCTACTCAATGAACATAAACGAAAGAAGCCCGGAAAGAAATTCTTGGCGACCAAACCTTAAAAACTCTCCAGACTAATTCCGTATATCAAAATACTTCTCTCAATGTCAAGTGATAAAATTCCTTCAATCGCAGTTTCCACATATTGCCGATACATCTTCTCACTTTGACGAAGTTTTATTTCTTCATTTATTAATTTTGATATTTCTTTTATTAATTTAAAATTATATTATAATCAAAAATAGAGAGTCATATAGTTAGTACAATTATCGATTATTTTAATAATTATTTGAGAAATAATACCGTATTATAATTAAAACCTTATGTTTTGTAATTACTTAACTCATTAGCGATATCCTTAAGATTCCTAAAATTTTCAACTACAATTCTTTTTATTTAAATTCCAGATATGTTTACAATTAGGAAAAATAATTCACTTAATAAAGAATTAAAACTTCTTGATGTATTTGCAATTACAACCGGAGCTACTTTAAGTGGAGGATTTTTCTTGCTCCCGGGATTAGCGGCAACAGAAGCTGGTACAAAGTTAGTTTTTGCATATCTGCTGGTTGCAATTCCATTATTTCCGGCAGTTTTTAGTTTAGTTGAAATTGCGACTGCTATGCCTCGTTCAGGTGGTATCTATTATTTCCTTGATAGATCGCTTGGTCCTCGTGCCGGTACAATAGGAGGAATTGGGACTTGGTTTATTCTTGTGCTTAAATCTTCATTTGCTCTAATTGGTATGGGCGCCTATTTATCTTTATTCTTTAAAGAAATTTCAATAATTCCAATCGCTATTATATTTGCTACTGCAATTGGAGTTCTTAATCTTATTTCTGTAAAAGGCAGCGGAAAATTTCAAATTTTATTGGTAACCGGACTCCTTACAATTCTATTTATCTTTGTTACTAAAGGTGTTTTGAATATAAATCTGGAATATTTCCATAGCATATTTGCAGGGAATATTTCTACCATATTTGCGACTACCGGTCTTGTTTATATAAGTTACGCAGGTATTACAAAAGTTGTCAGTTTATCAGAAGAAATTAAGAATCCTGAAAGAAATCTTCCCCTTGGAATTTTCCTTGGATTATTAACATCTTATGTAATTTATGCATTAGGCACTTTTGCAATTGTGGGATTAGTACCTATTTCTAAATTGGCAGGCGATTTGACACCTGTTGCAACTGCAGCTAATATCATTTTGGGCAACACCGGAGTCATAATCGTTTCTATAGCTGCTATTTTAGCATTCATTTCTGTTGCAAATGCCGGAATTATGAGTGCGTCAAGATATCCATTCGCCATGAGCCGTGATCATATTATGCCGCATTTTTTTAAAAGACTTAGTAAAATCGGAATACCGTTTGTCTCTATAATTTTTACAGTTCTCACTATCATCTTTATTGTTATTTTTCTTGATCCGATGAAAATTGCTGAGCTTGCCAGCACTTTCCAACTTATTATATTCGCTCTTGTAAGTTTTTCTGTTATTATAATGAGAGAAAGTCGACTAGATTCTTACGATCCGGGATATAAATCTCCATTTTATCCTTGGATGCAAATAATAGGAATTTTATCTGCTTTGTTTTTAGTGATTGAAATGGGCTGGCTTCCTATAGGATTTTCAGCTGCTTTATTTCTTATAAGTATTATTTGGTTTAGCATTTATGCAAAAAACAAAGTCAAGCGTTCAGGAGCAATTTATCATGTATTTGAAAGACTTGGAAAAATGCGCTACTCTGGATTAGATACGGAATTGAGAGAAATCTTAAAAGAAAAAGGATTGAGGAAAGAAGATCCCTTTGATGAAATTGTTACCAGAAGTTTGGTGATTGATATTAATAGAAGAGTAGAGTTTGAAGAAACTGCCGAAAAAGCTGCTGCATGGTTTTCTAACTTTGTTTCTTTTTCTGCGTTACAGATAAAGAAAGAATTTTTGGAAGGAACAAAAATTGGAATGACACCAGTCACACACGGTATAGGACTTCCGCATTTGAGATTGAAAGGATTGCTTCAGCCTGAATTAGTGCTTGTGCGATCTATTGAAGGCATTCATATAATAGTTAATGGTCCGCTAACAGATCATAAGAATGAAGAACATTTGGTAAAAGCCTTATTCTTTCTGGCAAGTCCTGAAGATGATTCAGCGCAGCATCTTCGTATTCTAGCTCAAATTGCTGGAAAGGTTGATGGTGATAAATTTTTAGACCAATGGCTTGTTGCTAAAAATGATCAGGAACTGAAAGAAACCCTTCTTAGGGATAAAAGATTTTTATCTATTCGAATTATAAATAATACTCCTTCAGCCGTTTTAATAGGAAAACAACTTAAAAATTCCGGTTTCCCTAATGGATGTTTAGTTGCATTAATAAACCGGGACGAAGAAACTATAATACCAGAGGGAGATTTGGTTTTTCAAGAAATGGATAAACTTACTATTATAGGGAACGAAGATATATTAAAAGAAATTCAAAAGAAATTGTCATTGTAATTAGAAATTTTATATTTGTCTTTCTTACACTAACATTTGACACTCAGTTAGCTATTACCTAAATTTTTATTTGAATATTTTATTTAACTATCGAAATGAAGAACATTCCACAATATTATTTAAGACCTAAAAATGGAACAACCACATAAAGAACAAAAAATTGTAAGAATTTTGCGTGAAGATATCCGAAATGTCAGACTCACGAGAGATTTAAGCAGAGAATTCAAAGAATTAAAAAATTTTTATATAACAGAAGAGCAGAACAAGCGTCTGGAAAAAATGAGTAGTATTCGTAAAATTATTCATTTAATTATTTGGATGACTAAAAGCTTGTTTCTTCACTTAACTCCGGTCAGAAGATTATTAACTATAGCTGCTATAGTTATAATACTTTGGGGTAATCAATTTATTTTCAATGAAGTAAGTTCAAATGTTACCAACTCCGGTCTAATTGGAAGTGTACTTATTTTTATTGTCTTGATGCTTGAATTGAAAGATAAACTTTTAGCTAAAGATGAATTGGAGGCAGGCAGAAAAGTACAGCGTGCTTTGATGCCAGATAAAAGTCCGGTTGTCCCCGGCTGGTCCATATGGCTTTTTACCAGACCAGCCAATGAAGTTGGCGGTGATTTAGTTGATTATCTGAGAATCGGAGATGAAAGAGTCGGTATG
>JAJXTM010000309.1 GCA_021783875.1 Bacteroidota bacterium | reverse complement strand
GTATAAATGCTCATCATGACCAATAACATGATTGCTGTCTAAGGGGATACCCCAAGTCTCAATTAAATGTCTATATAAATTTGCAGAAGCTTTATACATAGTATCTGTAAAGGAAGAAGAGTCTTTTACGTATCCTTCATGTTCAACCCCGATCATATATGGATTCCAGCAGCCTACATGCCAAGCTCTATCATGCTCCCTTACTAACTGAATAATATAGCCATCAGAACTTCTTATCAAATAATGAGAACTTACAGGATTACCGTTATTATTGGGATCAGTTAAAGTGAAAAGTGCAACAGCAAAATTACATTCAGTATCATGCACCACTAAAAATAACGGGGTTATTGCATTCGCATTAAAGTTAGGGCTTGGGTCCCAATCAGCTGGAGGATAATCGATTGAATGCGGATATTGAATAGACTGAATATTCTTCGATTTATTTGCCGGATTGACTTTATGGGGGAATTGACTCATATCGATTTGAGGATTAACTTTAATATTGATTCCCTTAATATTAGTCCCCTCAAATAAAACTTTGAAAACATCGAAAGAGAAGAAGGGGCGAATATCCTTTTGCGGAATTCCTGAATATTCCTCTACGACAGATTTCCAATTATTTAAATTCGCCCTATTAATTTTCATACTATCAGCGATATTGTTTAATAGAGCTGCAGCTGCTTCTATATTAAGCTGAGGATTAATAGCAACAGTTTCAGGGAGCCTGCCAATAAGTTTTGCCCCCTCGATTAAAGAATGCCCCATTCGTAAATCATCTCTCAATCCCATTATTCCATAAGTAACGGGATAAATTCTAGAGGAGTTCTTACTTGCGGTCTCAATTATATTCGAAAATCTTGTTTCAGTATATGAAATGGCTTTTAGCAAATCCTCCGGGATATTATATTTTTTTGCTGAGTAGGAAAAAGCATTCAAAAGCTGAGTTGTAGTAGTAATATTTTGTGTTATTTGAGCAGATACTGACAAAGTAAAGAATATGCTTATAAAAGCTAAGTAACAAAATTTCAAATGGTTCTCCTTCCAAAACAATAAACATAAAAAAATAGATTTTAGAAATCTATTTTATCGCCGGGAATATTCTTATTGATATTTTGGTTGTTTACATTGAACTTAAAAATATTGCTAGGTTTTACTAACCTTACAATTTTCACATATTTAATTTTATCTAACGGGACTATTTGGTCACCAAATCCATTAGTTCCTTTTTGGCTTGACCAATAAACGACACTTTTTTTGCCATCTTTATTAATATACCATCCAAGAAAGACGACAGAATGACCGATACCTGATTTCCAAGATATGTTCATAAAATCTCCGGGCATAGCATCAATAGGTTTTATATCGGCACCCATGTGAGAGTACTGCACAAGTGCATACTGACTTCCAAATCCGTCTGCGTTCCATATTCCCCAATATTTAACCCAATCATTTCTTCTGCCGCCATTAGGTTCCTGCATTCTCAAGGCTTCTAATCTCTGCTTCGATAATTTCTTACTGCCATTTGGCAGAATAAAGTCTAATGCTGTAATAAAAGCGGTATATGATGATCCGCTGCAATAGCTTGTAGTACGCGGCGGATTAATAAGTGAGTTACCAAATAATTTTAGATTGTAACCGATTGGAGATTCAGCCGGAGTGGAATCAACGCCAATAAAATATCCTCCTCCGTCCATAGCGTGAGACTGAACCGAATCAACTGCTTCTAATACTTTAAGGTTATATCCTTCTGCATATTTAGCAAAATTTTTAAGATGGTTTAAGTTGTGCGGATTTAACGAAATGTCATTTGATTTTAGAAATAACCATTGATGCTTTTGTTTTCCTTTTGAAAGAGCTGTTTCAGAATTGAATATAAATAAACTTACAATAGATAAGAGAAGGAATACATTAGTATTCAAATTTTTAAATCTTAACATAAAATAAATCCTTTTTAGCATTTACTGATAAATTTGATTTCATTTTTATTGATTTACAAGACAAAAAATAGGTTATCATAAGAAATTGCTATAATTAATAATCTATATCTTTCAATAATTCTACTTTATTTTTGCCGACCGAATCAATAATTCTTTTAGCTCTAATAAATTGAGTAAGCCTATCTAGGCTAAAATTCTTTCTATTCACATCAAAGCTATTAACCCTAACCATTTCCGATTCATGGATAAATTCTTCATTCCCTAAATAAATTGCTACATGAGTAACTTTTTCTTTTGTTTTAGCTGTAGCTTTTTCTCCAAAGAATAAGAGGTCGCCTGGTTTAAGATTCGAAAAACCATTTTTTGTATCGACTGCTAAGCCGACATTAACTTGCTGCGAGGCATCTCTTGGCAATAATATTCCATTCAGGAAAAAAACTGTACGAGTGAAACCACTGCAATCCATAAGTTTAGTAGAAGTTCCGCCCCATAAATAAGGAGTTCCCATTAATTTTTTAGCAGTACTAATAATATTCTCAGCATTAATATGCCTTGTATTTAGCCAGGAATTGAAATCTTCACATTCATTATCAGGGATATAACCAATTCTTTTATCCGGGAATTCAACTTTAACAAAATTATTATCCCGATTAATTTCTTTGAATAAATTTCCTGCAACGAGATCAGAGACAGGAATTGAATGAACATCTTCTTTCGAAAAACAAGTTCCATATTCTTTAGTATAGATAATCCTTTTAGAAGAATCCCAATTATTTAGCTGAGATTTGTTCAATTTTTCTAAATTGCCTGATTCCATCCATGCTATATATTTATCCGGGGTTTGAACTAAATCCCAGCTTCTTAACTCTTTCAGAATTTTAACACGGCTTCCCAATAAAGCCTGAGTTGCTAATTCAGCAGCCTGCTCAGGTTTAGTCCTTAAACTGGCAACAGACACATCAATAAGCCCATAAATTTTATCACCCAACTTCTTTTCAGGTAGAACCACGATGCTATCAATGTATTTATATTGATTTTTTTGCAAGTCATTTAACAATTCAGTTTTAGCAATTTCTGAACTTGTTTCACCTGAAAGAGATACCTTAGTACCAAAGGTTTGTTTATAAGAGATATTAAATAAAACCGTTCTATTATCCGGAGCATAGGTATGCTCAATATTGGAAATTATTTTTTGAATGCCCGTAGTATTCATAATTTGTTGTGCTTTTAATTGTTGAAATATAGTTAATAAAAACAGAATAATTAGAAACCGCATAAGAGACCTTTGTTTATTTTTCATATAATTTCTTGGATAATAAATTAATTATTTGACGCATGTTTTAGTTTTTTAAGGAAAGCCCAAACCAGTAAAGAAGAAACTATTGCAGTAAAAACCAACAGCAAAAAAAACTGCCATAGCTGCCAACTTACATAAAATCTTCCAACAAAGCCCGCAAGATAACTGCCAATAGCCTGGCCGGCAA
>JAJXTM010000308.1 GCA_021783875.1 Bacteroidota bacterium | reverse complement strand
GGCGTCACTATTTTCGTCCCATCTTCTGCAGAAATAGATTGAGTTGTAAATTCTTCCGATTTTATAGTTACGAGAGAATGCTAGTGCCACAGCATAGTCTTCTCCATAGCTTACGTTCGGAATTTTTATTTTCCTTAGAGCGGGAGTATAGTAAGCCCGGGGAGCGCCGAGCCCATTAATTCTTAAGGCATTATTACGTCCATTATCAGGAGTCCATTCGCTATGGTCAATTTTTCCGGGAGGAAGCTCATTTAAATTAAAGTCAGTCAAAGTATAGCTGCCGATGACCATTGCACAATTCTCTTTATGAAAAGTATCGACAATATTTTGAAGAGTATTTGTGTCCTGATATATATCATCACTATCGAGTTGAATTGAAAACATTCCGCAATTATTATTATTCACTGCTTCATTCCAGCAGCCTCCAATTCCTAAGTCTTTTCGTAAAGGGATAATATGGAGAACTCTTTCATCCTGATCCGCATATTTTTTAATTATTTCTGAAGTTCCGTCAGTAGAATAATTATCGACAACAAAGAGGTTGAATTTAAAATTAGTTTTTTGATTTAATACTGATTTTATTGCATCGCCGATAGTTTTGACCCGATTTTTTACGGGAATTATCACAGAAGCTTCATAGGCAAATTTTTCGTCAAAAGTGATTTGATCAAAATCAGGGACTAAATAAGCGCCAATATTTTTGAGATGTTCGGTTGCAGCGATTTCCATTTCAATCTGTACTTCCCGGTTTTTTGGATTTACATAATCAAAAAGTTTCTCACCGCTTTTTCTTTGGTCTTCAGCTATAGTAGAATATAAAAATTCAGGAATTCTAAATATTCTGCTGTTTCTAGATAAAGAAAGGCGCAAATCAAATAACCCAGCATACATATAATTATTATGCAAATCAGAATTAGTAATTTTATTTTTATTAATAAATAGCAGTGGTCCGAAATCAAAATCGTCTCTTATACTTCCCATTTGATAATCAATCACACTATGAAATTTTTTTTCTTCACCATGAATCTCGGTAAAATCTGAATAAATCATACCGGAATCAGTATTTTCAGCAAGGTACACAAATCGTTCAAGGGAATACTGTCCCAGCTCAATTAAGGTATCCTGAGTTAAAAAAAGGATATACTCAGAATTTGTTTTTTCAATTATATTGATAATTGTTTTAGAACTAAAGAGATTATCGATTTTTAAAATATTAGCGCCTGCGACATTGGTTTTACAATCAGGATTTGCTAATAAATATATTTCATTTACAAGTTCATTTTTAGCAAGTTCGGCAACAAAAAGAGTTGTAAACCCATTATTGTTATATGGTGTAAAAGCTGTTATTTTTTTCTGCATAAAATTCTTCAATCAAATTAGTTTAATAAATTTTTTTAAGCTCAGTACCTTTAAAATAATGAAGAATTATTTCTTCATACTTATATCCACTTTCAGCCATTACGGCAGCCCCAATTTGACAAAGCCCCACACCGTGACCCCATCCTGCTCCAAAGATTAAAAATTTTTGAGGAATATTATCTTTTATTTCCTGTTTCTCAATAATAATTGCAGAACTATAAAGATGGCTTTCTGAAAGTAAACGCCTAATTTCGAGTTCTTTACCGATTATAAGAGTTTTTTTAGAGCCAATAATTTTCAATTTTATTAGTCTAGCTGAATCGCCTCTTTCAACCGGGACAATATCTAAAATGTCTCCAAAGTCAATTCCGCTTTTTTTCTTAATTAATGCGGAAATTTCATTTTGGGAGTATATTATTTTCCAACGGTAGAAATCTGTTGTTTCCTGATCATAATCCAAAAGAATTTGGGACAGCACTTTTTTATCCTGAGAATTACAAAAAGCAGGCGGGTTACTTTTTATCCATTTCTCGGAATTATCTTCAACTGAGAAATCCAGGTTAAAATTATCCGGTTTAGAGCTATAATCGATTATTGATGTTAGGTAATCGTGTTTAACAGGTTCCCATACATTTTCAAAAGATTCGGATATACCTCCGCACGATTTCGAAAAACGTGCATCGCAAATTCTTTTGTTGCTTTCTATAATAATCCCAAAAGTTTCGTTAACTGCTTTTCGGACAGCTTCGGTTGTTATTTTAGTAATTCCCTGATATCGCTGGCAATGGTCATCTGCGCAGACATCAAAATATTGATGATCTTCTTTATCGTACCATTTAATTATTTCATTTTGAGAAGATTCGCGAGGATATATATTTTTGTCTTCACCGGATTTTTCCATTTGTGCAAGAAGCCAGCTTCTAGTGACAATGGTATGAGCTTTTAGAAGTTCGATTGAACTTCTTGCACTCATTTCAGAAGAATTAACGCTGACCAAATAGTCTTCAACGGGTAATATGTTGATTGCTATTAAGTTGTGATTATCTATTTTAAGCTTAAGCAAACCTTTAAACTTTTCGTCTTCTTTTCGTTCCCAATGGAATTGGATACCGATAGTCACTTCTTTTAAGATAAATGAAGCATCCGGATTGCATGGTCTAAAAATAAGTTCGTTAGGGTTTTCAATTTTCTCATTTTCACCAAAGCAAAAGATTTTTTCATTCTCAATTTCAGCAGTAAATAAGCCGGTAAACTTTTGTTGAAAACCTTCAACGTTGAATAGTCCATCGAGTAAAAAAGTTATTTTTTCACCAGACATTATTCCAACGCTTATTAAAGGTTCCTTTTTATTTAACATATTCAACATCCATGTGATAGTCCCATTTATCAAAATATAAGTTTCCTCCCCGCCATTCAACTTCACCTCTTTGAAAGTCATTTGTTTCGCTTCGGGGATAAATTTTGTCGGGAAACAAAGGCTGTCCATAATCACTATTTACAATTAATCTATATGAGTCTATTCCTCCGATATAATAATATTTAACTAAAGGGTTTTGTGAATCCTGAATTCCGAAATTTTGATCTAAAGGCACCCAGCCATAACCATTTAGATATATTTCACACCAATCATGAAGGTTAACGAGACCGGGGTGCATCATCCAGCCGCTCTGCCATCTGCAGGGTATGCCATTATACCTAGCTAATGTCATAAAAGTTAAAGTCATAATACCGCAGTCGCCGTGCTTATTATTGATACAGTATGAAGAAATGTCGTCAATAGTGGAATATTCTCTTGCACTTGCCCATGGGATATTTTTATTTATCCATGTATAGATTTTTTTTATTTTTTCCCAAGGATTTTTTTCATCCCCAATAATTTTTTCAGATAACTTTTTTATTTGTTTAGTAAACACAATATGGGGAGGTCTTTCAGAAGTAAACTCTTTATATAATTCAGAGGTAGTATCATAAGGCATTATTTTATGCGGATCGATATTATGAAACTCTGAAAAGGATTTATATTCTAATTTCATTTGAAATACTGTCGGTTTCCCATTATGGGCTATTTTTTCAAGATATAGAGTTCTT
>JAJXTM010000031.1 GCA_021783875.1 Bacteroidota bacterium | reverse complement strand
ATCGGTTGTTTCTTCTTTCCCATTCTTCTTAATCTTAACTTTACTGCCAAATTATTTGAACCTCCAAATATATTTCTCTTTTCAATTAAACTTAAAGTTTTTTAATGAATTTCCAAAACCATTTTTTGAAAATCTTGACATCATTTTTTGCATTTCTGCAAACTGTTTTACGAGCCTATTCACATCTTGTATTGAAGTCCCGCTGCCTCTAGCAATTCGACTCCTGCGGCTTCCGTTTAATATTTTTGGCGATTTTCTTTCTTTTATTGTCATTGAATGAATAATCGCCTCGACTTTAGAAAATGCATTTTCATCTATTTTAGCATTTTTAATCTGGTTATTGAGACCAGGAATCATTCCTAATAGCGATGACAAAGAGCCCATTTTCTTTACAACTTTAATTTGCTTAAGAAAATCATCAAAATCAAATTTATTTTTCTTTAATTTTTCTTCAAGTTCTTCAGCTTCACTCTCATCAAAGCTTTCCTGAGCTTTTTCAACCAAGGAAATAATATCACCTTTGCCTAAAATTCTTGAAGCCAGCCGATCTGGGAAAAAAATTTCCAGCGAATTTAGCTTTTCTCCATTACTAATAAACTTAATCGGCTTCCCAACTACAGATCTAATCGAAAGAGCAGCTCCTCCCCTTGCATCACCATCCAACTTAGTCAGAACTATGCCGTCATAGTTTACCTTCTCATTAAATATTTTAGCACTATTAACAGCATCCTGACCTGTCATTGAATCTACTACAAACAAAGATTCAGTTGGGTTTAAAATTTTCTTAATATTTTCAACTTCAGTCATCATATCTTCATCGACATGAAGACGGCCTGCGGTATCTACAATAATAGTGTCAAGATTATTTTCCTTAGCATATGGAAGAGATTCAGTAGCAACTTTAAGTGCATTTTTCTCTTCTAAAGAAAAAACTGGAATTCTAATCTGCCCGGCTAATATTTTCAATTGCTCTATTGCTGCAGGTCGATATACATCGGCAGCTACTAATAATACTTTTCTTCCCTTTTCCGAAAGTCTTTTAGCAAGCTTACCGCAAAATGTGGTTTTACCAGACCCTTGCAACCCGACCACTAATATTGTGGTCACTCCAGAACCGTTTAACTTAATTTCATTATGACTTCCGCCTAAGAGCAGAGTCAATTCATCATATATAATTTTAGTAATCAATTGACCGGGAGTAATCGATGCAATTACTTCCTGGCCTAAAGCTTTAACAGAAGCGCTTTCAATAAATTCTTTAGCAACCTTATAATTTACATCTGCATCAAGCAGAATTCTGCGAATTTCTCTTAATGTATCAGAAATATTCTTTTCAGTTAACCTGCCTTGACCACGAACTTTCTTTAAGGCAATATCAATTTTCTGAGATAAATCTTCAAACATCTCGAACTACTCAGATTTCAAAGCGTTTGCGCCTGAAACAATTTCTAAAATCTCTTTAGTAATAGCTGCCTGACGTTCTTTATTATATTTAAGCTGCAAAGTCCTAATTAGCTCTTTAGCATTGGTAGTTGCATTATCCATTGCAGTCATCTGAGCACCTAGTTCAGCTGCATTAGATTCTAACAAAATTCTCCAAAGCTGTGCTTTTAAATGTTTCGGCAATAAATAGTTAAAGATATATTCTTGATTAGGTTCGAAAATAAAATTTGAATTTTTAAGGTTATTTGAACTTTGGTTATCATAGGCGCTAACAGAAACCGGTAAAAATTGTTCCACAACAATTTTTTGCTGAATAATAGATTTAAATTCATTATAAATTATAATAACTTTTTGATAAGAATCATTTAAGAATCCTGCAACAAGTTCATTATAAATTTCTAATGAGACATCATATTTGAGTGAGGAAAATATCCCTGTCTTTTTGCCAAATAGATTGATATCGCCTTTGGAGAAAAATTCAAAACTTTTCCTTCCTATGCAATATAGTCTGACATTATTTTCAGAATATTCTTCAGAAAACAGTCGAGTGGTTTCTTTAATTATATTAGAGTTAAAAGCGCCGCAAAGGCCCCTATCGGCTGTTACTACTACAATTGCCACATTTTTAATCTCTTTTTTCTGAAGGAAAGGATTGTTTGCTAAATCTTCTTCAGATGCTAAGTGAGATAGAACTTCATATATTTTTTTCGCATATGGTCTAGCATTTATTATAGCTTCCTGAGCACGGCGTAACTTAGCGGCAGCAACCATTTTCATTGCTTTAGTAATTTTTTGCGTACTTTGCACGCCTTTAATTCTTCTTTTTATGTCGCGTAATGTTGCCATTGAACAGAGGAATATCTTTCTACTTGAATAAACTCGTAAATTCTTTTGTGACTTGATTTAGTTTTTCGACTGTTGAATCACTCAGCTGCTTTTCTTTTTTGATAGATTCAAATATCTCGTTTTTGTTAACCACAATATATTCAATAATTTCCTGTATAAATCTGGCTATTTTAGAAACAGGAATTTCATCCAAGAGACCATTGGTACCAAGGTAGACACTTACAACTTGTCTTTCAATGGGCTGAGGATCATATTGCCCCTGCTTTAAAAGTTCAACTAGGATTGCACCTCGCAAAAGAGTTCTTTGTGTTGATTTATCAAGATCTGAACCGAACTTTGCAAATGCTTCTAATTCGCGATACTGTGCAAGATCTAATTTCAAACTTCCGGCTACTTTTTTCATAGCTTTAATTTGAGCATTACCTCCAACGCGGGAAACTGAGATACCTACATTTATAGCGGGTCTAACTCCTGAATTAAATAAACTAGATTCTAGATATATTTGACCATCTGTAATTGAGATAACATTAGTAGGTATATATGCCGAAACATCACCTTGTTGAGTTTCAATAATAGGCAATGCCGTTAAACTTCCACCTCCTAATTCATCACTCAATTTTGAGGCTCTTTCCAAAAGTCTGGAATGAAGATAAAATACATCCCCGGGGTATGCTTCACGACCAGGAGGTCGTCTAAGTAATAATGATAATTCACGGTAAGCAGCTGCCTGTTTAGAAAGGTCATCATAAATAACAAGAGCATGTCTGCTGCTATCACGAAAATATTCACCCAAGGTTGCACCGGAATAAGGTGCAATAAATTGAAGCGGAGCCGGCTCAGAAGCTGCAGCTGAAATTACTGTAGTATAATCCATCGCCCCATGTTCATGAAGTTTTGCTACGACTTGTGCAACTGTAGAACTTTTTTGTCCGACTGCGACATAAATACAAAAAACTGGTTTAATTCCTAAATTTTTAGCTTCTTCAGAATGAGTATATTTTTGGTTAATGATAGCATCAATTGCAACGGCTGTTTTACCAGTTTGTCTATCGCCGATTATTAATTCACGCTGACCTCGTCCGATAGGAATCATTGCATCAATTGCCGTAATACCAGTCTGCAGGGGTTCCTTAACCGGCTGTCTTTGTACAACTCCTAACGCTTTTCTTTCAATTGGGGAAAACTTGGATGTAGATATTGCACCTTTGCCGTCAATAGGAAAACCCAAAGGAGTAATTACCCTGCCTAGCATTTCTTCACCAACTGGCATAGAAGCAACTCTTTTTGTCCTTTTTACAACATCACCCTCTTTAACCAAAGAAGAATCACCAAAAAGGACGCATCCGACACTATCCTCATCCAAATTTAGAACCATTCCAAATACGTCATTAGGAAATTCGACTAGCTCGCTAGACATAACTTTAGATAAACCATAAACTAGGGCTATTCCGTCTCCAACCTGTAAAACGGTTCCAACATCATAAATGTCTATTTCGTTTTCGTATCCTGTTAATTGTTTTCTTAATATTGCCGAAATTTCATCTGGTCTTACTTCAGCCATTTTTAACTTCCTTTTTTAATATCATTTAATTTGCCGAAACACTGCTTGATAAAAACTTTTTCTTTAATAATTCGAGCTGGTGTTTTAATGAAGCATCGTAAACAGTGTCGTTTACTTCAGCTATAAACCCACCGAGCACTGAAGTGTCAATCTTAAAAATAAATTTAACTTTCTTCTGCAATAATTTTTCAAATTTCTCTTGCAAATTTTTTATCTGGGAATTATCAAGGTTTACTGCAGAAGATACTTTAACAGAAACAATACCAAGATAATCATCGCGTAATTCTAAAAATTTTTTTGAAATAATTGATAATAAATTTTCTCTACCTTTAAGAATGAGAAAATTTAAGAAATTGAAAGATTCACTATGAATTTTATTTTTGAAAATACTTTCAAGAACCGATAATTTAATATTAGATTTTATTACCGGATTTATCAGCATCATCGAAAGCTCTCTACTTGATTCTAATGACTCACTAATTAATCCGATATCCTTGTAAACGGCATCCAAAATATTTTTTTCTATTGCTGTTTCGAGCAAAGAATTACAATACCGTATGGATACTTTTTGTTCACTCATTTTAATAAATTTTTAGTTCTTATTTATTTGATCGATATAATTATTTAATACTTTGATTTGTGCTTCTTTATTTAGATTCTCTTTTAGAATTATTTCAGCAGCTCTTATAGCAATTTCAGAAATCTGAGTTTTCAATTCATCAAACGCAGCATCTTTTTTCCTTTCAATTTCAGCAGATGCATTTTCAATTATTTTCTTAGCTTCTGCCTCACTTTCCCGTAGAATTTGTTCCTTAAGTTTTTCAGCGTAAACTCGACTTTGAGATATTATTTTTTTTGATTCCTCATCAGCTTTTTCGAGACTAGCTTGGTTTTCAGAGAGAACTTTTTGAGCATCTTTATTTGCTTTTTCCGCCCTTTCCAAAGATTCTTTAATTGCTGTTTCGCGTTGTTCCAATGCAATTAGTATTGGTTTCCATGCGAATTTTTTCAGAATTAAAAGAAGCAGAACAAACGTAACGACAGTCCAGAATATAACACCTGGGTTGACATCAATTAAGCTGCCTCCGCCTTCCTGCTCAACGGCAAGTAATAAAAAACTCAATAAGGTTAGCATAAATTTATTTCCTAAGGAAATTTATAAAAGTAAAAAATTAAGCTTTAAAAGCTAATAATATACAAATAACTAGACCGAAGAATGCAATACCTTCAATTAAAGCAGCAGCTATAATCATTGCAGTTCTGATTGGTGAAATAGCTTCCGGTTGTCTTCCCATAGATTCCATAGCAGAACCAGCAAGTTTGCCAATTCCTAAGCCAGCACCAATTACAACTAAGCCTGCGCCAATACCAGCAGCTAACCATGCAAAATTCATCATTTTCTTTCTCCTTAAATTATTTTTTGTTTTAATTAATAAAAAATTTAATGTTCCGAATGCATTGACATACCTATAAAAAGAGCCGTCAACATAGTAAAAATATAAGCTTGAATAACTGCTACTAGGATTTCCAACATTTCAATAAATAATGCAAATCCAACGGAAACAGGAGCAACATAAAAGGTATGCATAATGAAAATCAATCCCAGCAAAGAAAAAATAACAATATGACCCGCTATCATATTTGCAAAAAGACGTATAGATAAGGCAAAGGGTTTGGTAAATAACCCCAATATTTCAAGCGGTATAATAATAATTAAAATCCATCCCGGCATTCCTGAAGGCACAAGATTTTTAAAATATTTGTATGCTCCATGTTGTTTTATCCCAGCAAATTGAGTAGCAACAAAGGAAATTGCAGCTAAAGAGGCGGTTACTGCAATATTTCCAGTCACTGTAGCAGTATATGGAATAAGACCTAACAAATTGCTTAAAAGAATAAAAAAGAATAGTGTCAGCAAGTAAGGTAAAAATAATTGATAACCATTTCCTATAGATGGGGCAACAATTTCATCTCTTACAAAGACTATCATAATTTCAAAAAGATTAGCAAAACCTTTTGGGATTAAGGATTTCCTATAACTTCTAGCAGAGAAAATTGCCATAGTAACCAAGATAATAGCAACTATCCATATAAAAAACACATGTTTAGTTACAGAAAGGTCCATTCCCAAAAAGTGCATTTCAGGAAGATGTATTGAGCCAAATGGTTCAAAACTAATCGTTTTACCATCTAAAACATGATGCATAATCCAACTAGGATCGCTATTGTTTTGGCCTGACTTACTTATAGTATCAGCTAAAGCCTTAGTATTAGCAGTTTGATTAGAAAACATATAATGGTATCAATTTTCCCCTTTAATTAGGGTTTTAACTTCCACAATTTGATAAAAAACATAAAAAATCAAGGTTGAAAATATAAACTTATTCCGATTTATATCCAAAAAGAGAATTGACAAAATTATTAACGATAATGAAATCGAAATTCTGACTGGAAGAAGTTTTAGGAAATTACCCAAACTCAATTTCCCATTAATAATATCTTTTCTTATTGAATAAAATGCTAAGATAAAGTTAATAGTAGCAACACTTGATCCCATAATTATTGGTATTAGTGATTGGAGAGACAAATAAGACAAAAAATAAAGCACGAATAAGATTAAAATACTTATTGAAACTAGAATTAAAGCTATTATAAAGTTTTTTTTTACCATTATTTGTCAGATTTAATTGTAGATTTAATAAAATTATACAAACCGCCAAAAATTCCTATAAAAGAGAATACTAATGTCAAAACCGGTGTTGTTGAAAATTTTCCATCTAGCCAGATACCTAAGAAAACCATTGCTAGAATGGTAACCGCTAGCTGGGTACCTAAGCCTAAATAATTTGCCCATAATTGCGGATTATCGTCTTTTAGTTTATTTGTTTTTTTCCCATTCATTTTCTTAAACCAAAATTGGTGAAAGGAGTAATATGGAATTGATTCCTGTATGTATTATAAAAGTACAAATAATAATTAGCTGCTATTGTGTGGGGGCTTTGTTTATGAATCAATATTTTCTTTATTAATGTTCATTTTACTATTGCCCACAAATTCAGCTCCTTCTTCTACAGATAGAATTTTTGTAATCAAGTCACCTTTAAGGACAGACCTAGTTTCGAGAATTACTTTTTCTTCAGCATTAATTGATCCGAATACTTTCCCCCCAAGTGTAATTGTTTGACCAGTAACATGGCCGTTAACTTGACCGTGTTCGCCGATGGTTATGTTTCCAAGAGCATTTAGGTCACCATTGATTATTCCATCCATGCGCACATTGCCATCGCTTTTCAATTTGCCTTCAATAACTACACCTATGCTAATAATTGTGACTGCATCTTTTCCTAATGAAATATTTTTCAATTTAAAATTCTCCTTTGCTAATTTGTTAAAAGATTCTTTGGGTTAACTGGTTTACCTTCTTTCCAAATTTCAAAATGAAGGTGTGGTCCGGTAGTAAGTTCTCCGGTATTTCCGCTTAAAGCTATAGCTTCGCCTTGAGTGACAACATCATGAATTTTTTTTAGTAATACTGAACAATGTTTATAAACCGTTACAAATCCATCAGGGTGATTCAGAATAATCATGTATCCATCATTAACTGTATAGTCGGCAAAGACAACATAACCACTAGCTGCTGCAAATACTACGGTTCCAGTTTTTTCAACAAAATCGATGCCCATATGGCCGAATTCTGGCATAAAACCACGGCTTATATATCCTTTGGATGGATATATAAATTGAACATCTTGGCTATCGCGATTAAATTGAATATTAAACATTTTTTCAATTACTGTTAGGATATTTCCTCCGTAGTGATTTTCCGTTTTTTTATTCAAAGATGGATTGAATTTAGTTAATGAATCGGCGAGTGTCGAGTCGCCGAGAATTAAAGCATTTTTAAGCTGTTCATTTGAGGATTTAAGATTCTCTAAATCACGGGTTAAAAATAAGACTCTTTTATTTAGTTCTTCAATTTTTTTTATATCCGAATAGCTTAAAGCACCTTTCTCATGAATGAAAATATTTTTTATCGGAGAATAATTGATAATATAGAATCCAATAATAAAAGAAATAATTGTATAAAGAGATATTAAGAATATTGCATTTTTTACAGTAAACTTTTTTGTATGAGCTTTAATTCCAACTTCTTCGGGAATAATTATAAGTGAAAAGCTTTTAATTTTTTTTAATCGCTGAAAATTTATTTCTTCGAGTAACTTATTAATTAAATTTTTTATCTTATTCATTTGTATTTAGCCAATATGTCTTCAAATTTTATTTTTCCTTCTCTTATTAATTTAGGTACATTTTGGCTCAAATCAATAATTGTAGACTCCTGGATGTAAGATTTTTTATCCGTATAGAAAATTGCAGATAAATTGTGGCCAAATTCCTCATCAATCATATTTCTGTCATTTAGAAAAGGTTGTCCTCCCTTATTTATGCTAGTTGAAATCAAAGGCATTTTAAGCTCATTTAATAGTCTAATACAAAATCGATTATTTGGAATTCTAAAAGCGGCAGTTTTTGCATTTAAAATGTTACTTGTCTTAGAATTAAGGCTCAATATAACAGACACGGGATTAGGCCAAATAGCTAGAAGAAAATCAAGATGATTTTCTGTTTTAACTTCGATATATTTTAATAATAATTCTAAACTGCCAATTAACATAATATATTTTTTTTCGCTATCTCTTTTCTTTATTTCGTCAATCTTTTGTACAGCATCTGAGTTAAAGGGATTAGCCGCAAAACCGTATATTGTATCTGTGGGAAGAGCAAAAATTAAACCTTCAAAATATAATTCTTTTGCCTTAATAATCGCAGCATCACTGCTAAAATCAATATTTATATGTTCACAGTTTTTATTTTCAATCATTTAGAATTTCTTCAATTTTTGAAATAACAACTCCGGGATCAAGTTTATAACCGCATTCGAATGTCTTTAAAGGACATTTAATTTTACCATGAATTCCGCAAGGCTTGCAATTAAGATTATCATAACTTAAATAAAAACTATTATTTGTGTATGGATAAAAGCCAAAATGTGGACTAGTAGAACAATAAAGAGTTAGGACAGGTACTTCAGCACACAATCCCATATGTGTAGGTGCACTATCGTTGCAGATCAATAGTTTAGTCTTTTTTAATAAATAAATGGATTCCAATATTGTAAATATACCAGCAGCCGAAATCACATTATTATATTTAGAAGCAATTTCTTTACAAACAGTACTTTCTTGCTCACTCCCAATCAATATTACATTATAAGATTTCATTGAAAGATATTTAATTACCTCTTCAAAATATTCTAATGGATATATTTTAGTATTCCAAATACTTCCTGGAGCTAAAGCGATAAATTTATCATTGGATTTAAGATTTGATATAAAAATATCTACTTTATTTTTTGCTGACTGATTGAACTTCATGATAGGCGGAATTTTCCACTCATCATTCCTATAATTAAACCCGATTAAATCAAAATTCCGTTGAATTTCGTGATGTCCAGGCATATATTTAATTACATTTTTATAAACATACTTGAAAGATGAGTTACTAAACCCATAGGTCTCTTTAACGTTAGTATTCATTACAAGTAGCGAAGTCCGAAATGAGCGATGTGGAGAATAAATTCGGGAATATTTTTTATGTTTCAATGAATTCGAAAGCAGAAACAAATAGGATAATGATTTTTCCTTTTTCTTATCATAGATGATAACTTCATTAATATAAGGAGAAGCAGAAAAAATTTCTGCAGTCGAAGGAATCGCCAGTACATCAATTTTAGAATCTTTGAATAATTCAAAAAGTTTTTGAATCATAGGTAAAGTTAAAATTGCATCACCTAAAAAGGCGGTTTGAACTACTAAAATTTTTTCCATTAAATTAATATTTCCATCTTTTGTGCATCCAAAGCCATTGTTCAGGATGGGCTCTAACTTGCTGCTCAAGAAGATCAGTATGGCGTTGACTAATTTCAATAATCTTTTCGTCTTCATTTTCAGGAAGATTATCAAAACTAACTTCATAAAAATGAGTTTTATAAGTATAATCCTTTTGTCTAACAGCCACACAAAAAAAGACGGGACATTTAGATTTTAGCGCAAGAGCTGCAGTTCCTGCATATACTGAGGCTTTTTTCCCGAATAAATTAACTCTAATGCCGTCCGCAGGACCTCTTTGATCGGATACCATAGCTACAATATTATTTTCCTTTATAGTTTGATAAACTTTACGAATGGAAATACCAAGCGGAATAATTTTATTCCCCCATTTAGATCTAAGGTTATTTAGCCATTCAGAAACTAATTGGTTTCTTTGTGATTTAACTACAGCACCAAGTGGAATATTTAATTGAAGACCTATTGATATCGCCATAGCTTCCCAATTTCCGAAATGAGCCGAGATTAATATTACTCCACGATTTTCTTTAAATCTTTCTAAAACAATATCATTATTATCTGACGAAATAAATTTTTCGGCTTGTACTTTAGTTAAATTAGGCATATATAGTATTTCTACTATGGTAATTGCAAAACTCCGATAGCTTCCGAATGCTATCTCTTCAATTTTTTTCTTTGAAAACTCAGGGAATGCAATAGTTAAATTTTCAATAGTAGTTTTTTTTCTGATAGGGATTAAATAATAGAATAGCAACGCAATTAAATAAGAGGCCTTCCTGGATAACTTCAATCCAAGAATCTTAAATAAGAATCCAAGTGAAATGAAAATAATATATTCGAATCTATCTTTCATTCAAGCAAAAATGTATCTGATTTTTCGGCAGCAAATTAAATATTTACACAATATAAAAGAAACATTGCAAAAACTGAAAGAACGCACAAAATAGGATACTATAAATAATTAATTAGTAGCAATTCTTTGCTGCCAATTATCATCTCTCATTTCATCACGTTTTGTTGAATTTAGAAGTTGGTAATCACCAAACCCTGTCAAATCACCAAAATCGAATTCAACACCTCCTTCTATATCATTGTAATGCCATACTTCATAAGGTTTTGTATCAGTTTGATTTGGGTATCGGTCAACTTCGCTAGGTTCTCCATATTCAATATAGACTCTGCCTCGATCAGTTTTCCATCCGTCTAAATTTAATGCTCCGTATCTTTCATTACTTATCTTAACTCTTTCTAAATATTCCTGAAGATATGAATTTTTTGAGGAAGAGGGATCGGGGTTTCTTCTTTTCCAAAAATTAAAAAGGAATTCTCTTTTCGCTGATAAATTAGTTAATTTTTTATATTGGTCAATTTCTGTTTTAGAAGCAATATATTTAGACTCATTAAAAAGATTATCGCATTCTTCAGAAGACATAACTCCAAAAATAGAACTAAGAACATTTGTCTGACTATAGTTAATAGTATCTGTATTTTTAACTTTAGGATTATAAACAAAAAATCTTTTAAAAGATTGTACTCCATAACTATTTGCGCTATCCAAAAGCATAAGTTCTAATGTATATGAATCAGTCGGGAACTTAATAACCGGAATTGCACCTACTTCTACTATTGATTCATCAGTATTTAAAATAGGATTATTTTTTTTATAAAATATTTTTCCTCTACTATTTTTTATTTCTGATACTAGCAGTATTGAATTCCCCTTTATTTTTTTAAAATGGTTATATAATTCGCAATAATAGTAAACAACCGGCAAGTTATCTCCGAAAACTAAAGTAGGTTGAGGAATAATCTCATAGGTGTTTTTATAAAAGATTGAATTCTTATTTGGACTGTCCTGAGTAATTTTAGAAGCTAGTTGAACATCACTTATTCCGAGACTGTCAGATTGAAACGGTTTAACCTTTAGATAGTCAGTAATAGATTTGATATTCTTAGAATTTTCTAAATCTTTTACGCTTATAATGCATTTATAGGATCCCTTCGGAATAGCAAATCCCAAAACACCTACAAGATTTTGGGTGGAATTTGTATCTAAACTTAATTCATGTCTTAATTTCCAGTCTTTATTAAGGACAAAGGTTTTTGTAGCAGTATCTTCAAGTGATATGGCTAAAACTCCTTCGATATATTTAGATGAATCCGATGATTTTATTGTCATTGCATGCTGATTTAATGAGTAATAGAATTCAACATAATTGGAAGATGAATCGTACGCAAATTGAGCAAAATCAAAATCAAAAAGATTTCTATTCTCTTGTGCAAAACTTAATGATGCAAATAAGAGAAACGATAAAAAAAGAATTTTATTTTTCATTTAAGTCACTTTTCAAGTAATTTAATATTTCGAAAAAATAATTGAAATAATTAGTTAATTATCACAAATCAGAAAACAAATAGATTAGTTATTAGTTATCAATAGAAAAATTAATATAAGCATTCTTTTTAATCAATGGGTTTTATGAATATTGATTAATTTAGATTTAAAAATTAGACTTTGACAGCATAAACTTCAGTTACTCCCCCAATTTCCGAAATTCTCTTAACAACATCTTTACTAATTTCACTGTCTACGTTAATTACAGTAATTGCTTTTTTCCCAATATCCACTCTACCTAGAGAAAGTCCAGCAATGTTGATATTAGCTTCTGCCAATGTTTTTCCAACTTGAGCGAGCATTCCAGGTTTATCAATATTTGCATAAAATAGCATATTACCTTCGGGGTTCAATTCTAAATGAAACCCATCAATATCAACCATACGAATTTCTCTATTTCCAAAAACTGTTCCTGCTAAAGAATGTTTTTCTTTATCAGTAATAAATTCTACAGCCATCAAGTTTACATAATTCGAATTAGCGCCGGATTTTGTTTCATTAATTTTAACTCCCATTTCCTTTGCCAGAAATGGGGCATTAATAAGATTTACTCCGGCTGTCATTTTTTTTGATAAAAAACCTTTAAGAACAGCAGTAGATAATAGTGTTGTAGAAGAATGAAGAAGTTCTCCGGAATAATTAATATTTATATGTTTGAGCTGTCCTTTATTTAATTGAGAATGCAGAATCCCTAAACTTTCGGCAAGCTTAACATAAGGAACTAATTCTGCATTGCCGGCAGATTCAATTGCAGCAGCATTAACAGCACCACGCACACCTTTCTGGTTAAAAAGATCGACCATTTGTTCAGCAATTTGCACAGCAACCTTTTCCTGAGCTTCATCGGTAGATGCTCCTAAATGCGGAGTAGTAACAATTTTAGGATGTTGTATTAAGGGACTTAGAAATTCCGGAGGTTCTTTGGAATAAACATCAAGAGCTGCTGCAGAAACTTTTCCTGAATCAAGAGCTTTTACAAGAGCTTCTTCATTAATAATTCCTCCGCGTGCGCAATTAATGAGTTTTACACCATCTTTACATTTAAGCAAAGTTTCTTCTGAGAGTAAATTTCTTGTCTCTTCGCTTAAAGGGACATGAACCGTAATTATATCTGAATTCTTATAAATTGAATCCAAATCAACTAACCTTACTCCGATTTTAGAAGCCATTTCTTCAGATAGGACAGGATCATAACCTATAATAGTCATTCCGAAGGCTTTAGAACGGATAGCAACTTCTCTGCCGATTTTACCAAGCCCAATTATTCCCAATGTTTTTCCCCACAATTCAGTACCGCTAAATTTTTTCCTTTCCCATTTACTTCCGCGTAAAGATTGATTAGATTGAGCAATATTTCGGCACATAGACATCATAAGAGCCATTGTATGTTCAGCAGTGGAAATTGTATTTCCGCCCGGAGTATTCATTACAATAATTCCCTTACGTGTAGCAGCTTCCAAATTTATATTGTCAACACCTGCACCAGCTCTACCGATAACTTCCATATTATCCATATAATTAATTAGGTCAGGTGTCACTTGAGTATCGCTCCTGACTACCATACCATTATAATCTTTAATTATTTTTACGATTTCTTCTTTTGGTAATCCAGGTTTATAATTTACTTCAAACCCAGCAGATTCAAGAATATTGGCACATTTTTTATCTACTGAATCCGTTATTATAATTTTTTTCATTATTCTCCATTTATGAATTATATTAAATATTAAGATTAAGCTATAATACTGATTTTAATCTTTGAACAATTTGAGCTTTAGGGACAGCTCCGATGATAGTATCCTTTAGTTGTCCACCTTTAAAAATCAACAAAGTAGGAATGCTTCGCACACCGTAATTTATTGAGGTTTGTTGATTATTATCGACGTCAAGTTTCCCTATTTTTAATTTACCAGAATACTCGATTGCTAATTCTTCAACAATTGGAGCAATCATTCTGCAAGGACCGCACCAGACTGCCCAAAAATCTATTAAAACTGGCAAATCAGATTTTAGTACCTCCGCATTAAAATTTTGATCCGTAAGAGTTATTGGTTTCATAATTACTTTCCGTATTTAAATATTTATTAGGTTATTTCCTGGTTCACCTTGTCCCACAAAATTAACTACATCCTCTCCACCATCGGCATGTATAAGACCGCCAGATATCCATTCTCCCCCATCTTTACAAAGCAGTGATATAATTTTAGCAATATCTTCAGGTGAGGTTAGCCGTGCACGAGGATTTTTTCTTCTAGCGACTTCAATCATTGGGATATTTCCGGGAATTTTTCTTAACGCAGGGGTATCAGTTACTCCAGCCATAATTGGATTTACAGAAACACCCATATGACCTAATTCGGTTGAAAGTTGACGACAATGAGATTCTAATGCTGCTTTAGCAGCAGAAACAGCTCCGTAATAAGGAATTGCAGAATGTCCACCTGAACTTGTCATCGCAAATATTCTTGCTTTATTTTGCAAAAGGTTATTAATAAACAAATCTTGAGTCCAATAGACAAGTGAATTCGCCATAACATCAATAGTCATTTCCATTTGAGCCTTAGTCAAAGCCTGCTCAGTATTATGGGGAATGAATGGTTTTAATGAGCCAAAAGCAAGCGAATGCATAAGAACCTTAACTATTGGTTCACCACCAGAAATTTTTTTTATTTCTTCAATTACTTCTTTTCGTTTACCTTCATCTGCGGCATTAACATTAAAGAAAAATGACTGTGATCCAAATGATTTAATTTGAGAAATAATTCTTTCAACATTTTGTATCGTAGCTTGCCGATCCAAATGAACTCCGATAATATTAAAACCATCTTCTGCAAGTTTTAGAGCTGTAGCCTCACCAAAACCAGAGGAAGCTCCAAGAATAACAGCCCAATGTTTATTATTTCCGTTCTTTGTCATTATTAAACTTTAGCCTATATTTATTTCTAGAATTTAAGATGAAAAATTACAAAAATGAACCTTGTTTCACAACTTTTATTATTCAAAATTGAGTTATGAATCATTAAGATTTTCCAAATTAAAATTTTAATTATCTTTTTCCCGTAAATATTATTGAATCTTCACCTAATAATCGAATTGTTTCATCCACAAATTCATTTGAAATTTTTACTCGAAAATTTTTCAAAAAGTATAATTTCGCTTTAGAGCTTTTATCGATTAAGCTTAGAAAAACAGGAATATTA
>JAJXTM010000307.1 GCA_021783875.1 Bacteroidota bacterium | reverse complement strand
TTTTGGAGTGCCTTCATTTTAATTATTGTGGGCGTGGTTTTTGGTGCTTTACTTGTTTCGGGTTTTAGCTTGGTACGTCCAAGTTACGCTGATATAAGATTGGGAGCGATGAACCCTCCTGTGAATTTAGATGCCGATGCATCTTCATTTAGTAAAGCCTTTATAGAAGTTGCTAAGAATGTAACACCTGAAATTGTCCAAATTACAGTAGTTGCAAAAACTGAAAATGATCCGCATGGGAATATGTTCCCGTTCCAATTTTTTAATATGCCCCAATCTCAAGTTGAAGAAGGATCCGGCAGTGGTATTATCATTTCAACTGATGGTTATATAGTTACTAATTACCATGTCGTTAAAAATGCTACTTCTGTTAAAGTTAACCTTTCTGATAAAAGAACTTATACGGCTAAAGTTGTCGGAACAGATCCTCTTACGGATATTGCGGTCATAAAAATAAATGCTAGTGATTTACCTGCTGCATATCTTGGTGATTCAGACGGACTTAAGGTAGGTCAATGGGTAATGGCAATTGGAAATCCTTTAGCGTTGACTTCTACGGTTACCGCTGGTATTGTTAGTGCCCTGGGCAGAGGCCGATTGGGATTAATCAATAATAGCTATGGTATTGAAGATTATATTCAAACCGACGCTCCTATTAACCCCGGGAATAGCGGAGGCGCATTGGTTGATCTTTCCGGCGCTGTTATTGGTATGAATGCCGCTATTGCTACTAGAGGCACTGATAGCTTTATAGGTTATGGATTTGCAATCCCAATTGATTTGGTTAAATCTGTCGCTAAGGACTTAATTGCCCACGGCAAAGTTGACCGCGGATATATTGGTGTTGAAATTGAAGATGTTGATGATGCTATGGCAAAATCTATTGGATTATCTAAGCCTGAAGGCGTTATGGTTTCAAAAATTGTTAAGGACGGTGCTGCTTCTAAAGAAGATATAAAACCGGGTGATGTTATATTAAAAATTGACGGTAAAGACGTTAACAAAGCAAATGATTTACAAAGCTATATCGCTTCTAAAAATGCCGGCTCAAAGGTACACCTTGATATCTATCGTGATGGTAAAGACCTTCAACGTGATGTCACTTTAAAATCGAGAGACAATAGTACCGAAACTTCTAATGCCTCTGATAATAACTCAAGTAATGATAATGAATCCGATAATTCAGTAGTTAAATTCGATAAACTCGGATTTTCAGTCAGAAATCTTACAAAGAGTGAAAAATCGGAATTTAAAATTGATAACGGTATTATGATTTCTGAAGTGACTAATTACGGTACTGCGCAGGATCAAGGCCTAATTCAAGGCGCAGTTATTGTAGAAGCTAATAAGGAAAAGATTTCTAATGTAGACCAGTTCAAAAAATTAATCAAGGATAAAAAAGGCGCTGCTATTTTGCTTAAAGTCGTTGATGTAAAAGGCAATAGCCGTTTTGTCGGTATTGAAATTCCTCAATAAAATAAATAAATTGTAATTATAAACGCCCGATTATTCGGGCGTTTTTTTTATATTTGCACTAAACTATTAGGATTAATAAATGATAAGATTTCTTACTGCAGGTGAATCTCACGGAAAAGCCCTGACAACAATTATCGACGGGTTTCCTTCCAATTTAAAAATCGAAAATGAGTATATAAATTTTCATTTGAAAAGACGCCAAGCGGGTTACGGCAGAGGATTAAGAATGAAGATTGAAACCGATACTGCGGAAATATTGTCTGGTATAAGATTTCAAAAAACTTTGGGCTCTCCCATCTCTTTGCTGATTAAAAATAAAGATTGGGATAACTGGACGGGTATTATGACCGCAGATAAGAAAAAATCTGCAGTCGAAAAAATTACAATCCCCCGACCCGGACATGCTGACCTAGTTGGAGTTACGAAATATAATTTTAATGATATCAGAAATTCTATCGAAAGATCAAGCGCTAGGGAAACCGCTGCTCGCGTTGCCGCTTCTTCCATTGCAAGAAGATTCCTTGAGGAGTTCGGTATTTCAATAGGCAGTTTCGTTGAAAGCATCGGAGGCATCTTTCCGAAAGATAATTTTTCTAAAAAGCTTTTTGAGAATGATTTGCCGGCTAATTTTAAAGGATGGTCAATTTCAGAGAATACTGATAAAAGTGATGTCAGAGTCTTTGATGCTGAGCATGAAAAACAAATTATAAACAAGATAAAACAAGCTAAGAAAAGGGGAGATACTTTAGGAGGAACCTTTTTCGTGGTCGTAACCGGTCTTCCGGTTGGAATAGGCAGCTTCATAAATTATGACACAAAACTAGATGCTGAATTGGCTCATTCTATTATGTCTATAAATGCAGTTAAAGCGGTGTCAATCGGTACCGGTTTTGATGCAGCAAAAAAATTTGGTTCCGAATCCCATGATGAAATTATTAAAAGTAAGGGTATTGTTTCACGTAAAACAAACCGCGCCGGTGGTATCGAGGGAGGAACTTCTACAGGATTGCCAATCATTATTCATGCTGCTATGAAACCTATTGCTACTTTGATGAGCCCTATCGAAAGCATCGATTTGAAAAATATGAAACCTGTTGATGCCCGCAGAGAAAGAAGCGATTTTGTCGCTGTCCCTGCCTGTGCTGTTATTGCTGAATCTATGGCAGCATGGAGCATAGCTAAACTATTCTTAGAAAAATTCGGCGGCGATTCTATTGAAGAAACAAAAGATAATTATAATTCTTACACTCAAAAAATGTATAAACGTCTTGAAAGAAATTTTAAAAGGTAATATCCGATGCTTGTAGTCAAAAAGTTTACATTTAATTTGTTTTCTGAGAATACTTATGTCGTCTGGGATGAAGAATCTTTGGAAGGAATAATAATAGATCCGGGATGCTATGATAAAAATGAAGAAGATAAATTAGCCGCATATATAAAAGAGTTTTCAATAATTCTGAAATATTTAATCAATACTCATTGCCATATTGACCATATCCTCGGTAATAAATTTGTCAAAGATAAGTTTAACCCAGTATTTTTAATTCCGGAAAAAGATTTACCTTTGATTCAAAGAGCTGACACTCAGGGTGCGGCATTCGGTATTTCTATTAAAGAACAACCTGTCTCGGATGGATTTATTTCTGAAGAAAATTCTATTACTATAGGTAATTCCGATATTTCATTCTTGTTTACACCCGGACATACGCCGGGAGAATTTTGTGTCTATTTTAAAAAAGAAGAATTTTGCTTCACCGGTGATGTCCTATTTCAAAATAGCATTGGAAGAACAGATCTATGGAATGCCGACTACGATACCCTAATCAACTCTATTAACCAAAAACTTTTGATTCTACCTCCGGAAACCATGATTTATCCCGGACACGGCGATAGCAGCCGTATCGGAATTGAAAAAATGCAGAACCCCTTCTTGTAAAGTAAAAACCAAAATTGCTTCTAATACTTTTAGTTACGTTGG
>JAJXTM010000306.1 GCA_021783875.1 Bacteroidota bacterium | reverse complement strand
AAATTCAAGATTAATTTTCTTATGCATCGCAACTAATTTAAGCGTATCAAAAACAGAATTTATAACTTTGGACACATTAAATGTAGTCTGGTCAATTTGAATTCCGTTACTTTGCAACCTAGCCCAAGTTAGAAGGTTCTCGACAAGCGCAATAAGGTTTTTTACCGATGAGTGTACATTTTCGATAAAAAATTCTTTATCCTGCTCCGACTGCAAGTTATAATTTTCAAGAAGTAATTCAGAGAATGAAAGTAATCCGCTAAGAGGTCCTCTTAAATCGTGTGAGATTATCGATAAAAATTTATCTTTTTTTTCGTCTAAATTTTTTAATTCTTCTGCATATTTTTTCATTTTCTCGGTTTTATTTCTACTGTCAATTACCCTAGATATTTGATCAGCAACAAATGTCAAAATACGAACTTCTTCTTCACCATAGGCATTTCCATTTTCGTAGTCCTGAACAACAATAATCCCAATTGTTTTTCCCGATACCTTTAATGGGACACCCAGCCATATTGCAATCGGTGTACCTTCCAGAAGCACTTCGCCAGATTTTCTTAGTTCCATATCTTTTGCCGAATTAACTAAGAGAGGTTCGCCTATTCGTATTGCATATTCGGCTAATCCCTTACCCATAATCCTATTAAATTGAGGTGGGTTAAACTGATCAACATAGTAAGGGAAAGAAAGCATATTTTTTTTATCATCGACCAATGCAATATAGAAATTCTTTGCCAGCATAAGTTTACTTACAACTTCATGTATTTGCACGCAAATATCATATAAATTAGATTCTGAAAAAACGGCTTCCGAAATTCGGAAAAGCGCTTCTCTGATATTCTCCGCACGTTTTCTTCGTGTAATGTCTCTTGATATTCCGAAGGTGCCAATAACATTTCCGTTGGAATCTAACAAAGGCATTTTGGATGTTGTAACCCATGATATCTTGCCGCTAGGTGAATCCTCAAATTCTTCTTTTCCGATAATTGGTTTTCTGGTATTAATAATCTGTTGTTCATCATCAAATGCCTGCTGAGCATGAATTGGTCCGAATAAATCGAAGTCTGTTTTGCCGATTAAATCATATTCACTCAGACCATGTTTTATAGCAACAGCTTTGCTAACCTTAATAAACCTGCTTTGCATATCTTTAAAGTAAATTTGATCACTACTAAAGTCCAACAAAGCAAGCAGAAAATTTTGATCTGTTTGCTGCGATTGTAAATCAATATCAGAAATTTGATTTTCCATTAGGCATTAATCAATTTAAGGTTTTTAAGTTCATCAATGATTTTTATCTTATTAATCGGCTTCACAAAATATGATGTGCAGCCCCCTCTATAATATGCTTCTATAACGTCCTTAGGAGTATCTAAAGCAGTAATCATAATTATAAATGCTTCATTAGCAGGTAAAATACCATTTTCTTTTTCCTTCTGGCGTATAATTTTTAATGCCTCATTCCCGTCCATTTCCGGCATCATTATATCCAGGCAAATTAGATTATAAGGATTACCTTCATTCAGCGCCCAAGTAAAAGCATCGACAGCTTCTTTTCCGTTTACAGCAATATCGCACGGTCCATATTCTAATAACATTTTTTGTAATACAAACCTGCTAATAAAATCATCTTCAGCAATTAAAGTTTTCATATTGATCTTTCTTTTTTAATTCAAATACTGGTTAGAAGGAATAGGTATTTTACTTCTTTTTAGCCCCAACATAAAATGGAAATTGCTTCCTTTCCCAAAATCGCTTTCAAACCAGATCTTGCCGTTTAATAATTCGACAATACTCTTAGCTACGGCAAGACCAAGACCGCATCCTGAATATTTTCTTGTGCTTGATGCATCCACCTGCGAAAAAGTTTCGAAAATTATTCCTTGCATTTCTTTTGGAATTCCAATTCCTGTATCAGATACCGAGAATTTAATAAATAATTTATTTATATCATTTGTAATAATGTCTTCTTTAGTAATCTTTATTAAAATTTTTCCTTTATGAGTAAACTTAACCGAATTACTTAATAAGTTAGTCAGCACTTGCATAATTTTCGTATCATCACCTTCCAGGGAATCAGGGATATCGTCATCAATTTCAATTAAAATTTCAACACCGTTGCGTTTAACTATCGGATAAACTGGCTCAGTTATTTCTTTTATTAAAGATCTTAATCTGAATTTATTTTGTTCAATTATGGCTTTTTTATCGACCATAGAAGATAGACCTAAAAGGTTATTAATTAACACTAGTAATGAATTTGAAACTTCTTTTATAAGACTTAAATATTCCAATTGATCAGTATCTAATTTTGATTGAAGTAATAGTTCAGTAAGTCCCATAATTCCATTTAAAGGAGTTCTAAATTCATGGCTCATATTATTTATAAAATTAGTTTTAGCACTGTTTGCAGAATCGGAAATCTCTTTTGCCTTTTTATATTCATCTTCAATTAATTTTCTGTTTGTATAGTCAAGGCAGACGCCAATATAACCTTCAAAGTTATTCTGCAAATCATAAATAGGACTAGCGATGCAAATAAGCCAATGATATTTAGAATCCTTTGCAAGCAGCCGGAACTCGACTTCAAATTTTTCTTTAAGTTCAAAAGAAGCGTCATATACGGAAATAAATTTCTGTTTATCCTCATTATGGATAAGATTTAACCATCCCTGATATATTTGTGATTCTATATTACGACCGGTAAATTCAGTCCAGTTGCTGTTGAAATAATTAAACTGTTTTTCTTTATTTGCGCGCCAGATTAAAACGGGGAAATTTTCCAAAATATTTAAGTAAAAGTCTTTAGCTGCCAAGACAGCTAATTCTGTTTTTCTGCGTTCTGTTGTATCTCTAAAAGTAAAAACCTTACCTAAGATATTTCCCTTTTCATCTAAAATTGAAGACATTTTTTCCTCAATTTGACGTGATTGACCGTCTTTGGTCTTAAGGATTTTATTTGTTGATAAATTATCAACAATATTCTGAGGATCTTCTTTTAAGAAATAAATAAAAGCTTCGGTTGAATTATCGGGAGCAGTAGAATAGACTTCATCAATTATTTTCCCGGAACTTTCACTCAAAGAATAGCCGCATATTTCTTCTGCTGCGTGATTCATAAATTTTATTAGATTATTTGGTCCAGTAGCTATTACAGCATCAGCAATACTTCCAAGAGTAATTTTAAACCAAAGATCGTTTTCTTTTTCTTTGGTTTCAATAGATTTTTTATATAAAGCAATATCAATAGCACTTTTTAGATCTTTTCTTTCAAAAGGTTTAATTAAATATCCATAAGGCTGAGCAATTTTAGCTCTTTCAATTGAAGAATCATCTGAAAAAGCGGTCATGAAAATTAATGGGATATCGAATTTTTCTTTAATCATCAATGCCGTATCAATACCGTCCAATTTGCCTTCCAGCCTAATGTCCATTAAAACTAGGTTCGGAATGCATTTGGGAATAGTTTCCAAAGCATCTTCTCCGGATT
>JAJXTM010000305.1 GCA_021783875.1 Bacteroidota bacterium | reverse complement strand
GCTTCGTGAATTGCAATTCTTCCTTTATATCCGGTATTACTGCATCTTTCGCATCCTTTTGGTTCAAAAATTTTAAATTCTTTCCATTCTGCAATATTTAAACCGGCAGCACTCATAATTGATTCGTCAAAATTGACAACTCGTTTTTTGCAGTCAGGGCATAATTTTCTTATCAATCTTTGGGCAACAATTAAATTAATTGCGTAAGCAATTAGGAAAGGTTCAATTCCCATCTTATATAATCTTGCAACTGCGCTCGGCGCATCATTTGTATGCAGCGTCGAGAATGTTAAATGTCCTGTATTTGCAAGTTTAATAGCAATTTCTGCAGTCTCTTTATCTCTCATTTCTCCGACTAAAACTATATCAGGATCATGTCTTAAAATTGATCGGATAGCTTGTTCAAAATTCATTTTATGCCCGATCTTTAATTGCCGGGATCCTTCTATTACATATTCTACAGGGTCTTCCACTGTAAGAACATTTACTGTAGGGTCAATTACTTGGTAAAGTGCTGCCACAAGAGTCGTGCTTTTACCGCTGCCGGTCGGTCCGGTAAGAATAACCATTCCCTGGGGCTGAGTTATTGCTTTTGTAAACACTGCTTTGGAATATCCGGCTAATCCAAGTTTATCTAAATCTTTTATGACTTTTCTATCATCAAGAATTCTTAATACTATGCTTTCAAACTTATTTTTTAATTCCGTGCCTACCAATGGCAGGACAGATACTCTAAACCGGATTATGTGCCCGTCTATTTCTCTTTGAATAAATCCGTCCTGAGCTTTTTCTCTTTCAAATCTGTCCATACCTTTCGAACGGTCTTTAACGACTGCAACAACTGCTTCCGGTAAAGTATTCTCCTGAATGTGCCATAACTGCAGGTTACCGTCGATTCGTAATAAAATTTCTGTCTTGTTCCCTGACTTCGGAACAAAGTGAATATCGCTTGCGCCTTTTCTTACTCCTTCAACTAAAGCTCCTTCAACTAAATTTATTAATGCGCTTTTATTTATCTCGGCATTAAGCGCATCTTCATCAAGGGAAGTTTCGTCTTTTTCAATTTGAATTTCAGTAGTTGCTTCTTCCATCATTTTTAGGTAGACATTTTCCGGCGGAAGAATTGTTTGAATTAATTTTTCATAATCCTTTTTCCTGATATAAATAACTTCGTACTTTTTAGCATTTAAACCGAAGGCAATTTTAGGGATATTCCTTTCCGTAGGATCGACTGCAGCAAGAATTAATTTATCCTTAACTCTCTCATCAAACATAAAAGGAATAATTCTGTGTTCAAGCATTTGGTTCTTTAATTGATCGCCTGAATTATTAATCATTTGTTTTATTGCGTCAATTTTCTGCTGGGGTATTTCGTCAATTCTAAATTCAAGTTCTCTGAAAGCATATAGAATAGCGACTTCTCTGAATATTGTATCATGATCGTAGCCAAAATCCTGAACTAATATTTGAGCAAGATTTCTCTTAATTTTGCTTTTATCATTTTCTTTTGCTAATAATGCTTTTTCAAGCATTATTGAATCAATTATTCCTTTTTTAAAAAGGAGATAACCGATTTTATCAGTCATTTCAAGATTAGCTTCAATCATGCATAATATCTTTCAATATAAGAATTGCTTGACATTCCGGGTGCAGTCGGATGTATTGTTGCAGTCTCTGCAGATACTAATGTCAAAAGAATCATAACAATCATAATAATCATAGCTATATAAACTTGAATCAGTTCGATCAGATTTTTTAATTTATAAACAGTTTCGCTCTCATAATAATTTGCAAGCTGCTGAGCGGTATTTTTTATTGTTCCGGTTTCCTCTCCTGAGTGAAACCGTGATAAAGCAGTGTCAGTAAATACTCCGCTTGCTTCAAAAGCTTCGGTTAATCCGGCGCCCTTTTTAACCATTAAAGGAATTGCTATTGTTTTTATTCTGTCTTCAAAGTATTGATTACCTGTTGCTTCTGCAGCAATTCTAACCGGCTCGATGCTTTCAGCCGAACCGCTGTACAAAGTAAAAAATACACGGCAATAAACCTCAATTAAAGTTTTATGAATCAATTTACCGAGCACAGGAATACTTAGTATATTTTTATCAATAAAATATTTACCTTTTTTTGTCTTGGAAAGTTGGAATAATATAATGGAAGGTGCAATGATTAAAATTGATAATTCTATTTTGTATTTAATTAAAAACGAACTCATTTTTAAAGTAAAAGCTGTCATCGGCGGCAATGGTATGTGAAATTGTTCAAATAAACCTGCGGTTTGCGGAAAAATATATCCCACATAAAAAAGAATTGCAATGAATAATACGAACATAGTAATTGCCGGTGAGATTAAAGCGCTGCGTAAATTCTTTTTGAATTCCTGACGTCGTTCTAAAAATTTAGCAGTGGCTTTATAGATTTCAGTCATATTGCCGCTTTTGGAAGCTAAGCCAAGCATATATGCAGTAAATTTTCCGAATACTTTTTGATATTTTAAAAAAGTCGCTTCACTATCGGCGCCTTTTTTTAAATCATTATTTATTTCTTTCAGAGTTTCTTTAAGAGTTTTATTTTGAGTATCGTTAATAAGCAGATTTAATATTTCGCCGTAAGAAAGTTTTTGATCAAGAAGCTCTGCGCTAATTTTGACGAATGTAACAATCTCTGCAGTTGGCGGTGGGGAGTTAAATTCAAAAAGTTTTTTATTTACGGATAGAACTGTATATCCGAGACGGGTTAATGCTTCTTCAACTTCCTTTTTTGTGTAAGCTTTTTGCTCACCGTGAATTGGTTTTTCATTTCCTTTTTTAACTCTATAAAGGAATGAATACTTTCTCTCGATTTTATTTATTTTAAGCTGATTCCTCTCGGCAAGCTGATGAATTTTCTTTTTTGCTTCACTAGATGTGTCTGCGGATAGAGTTCCGCCTATTTTCTGTCCGTTTGCTTTTTCTGCAGTAAATTTAAACTCGATCATATTTAAAAATCACGATTTTCAATTAATTTATGTATAACAAATTAAGCCATATAAACAATGAAATTCAACATTATAAAAAATTAAAAAGGCTAGTAAAGTTTTTACTAGCCAGTCATTAATATAAATGTAAAAAATAATTACAAAACAAATCAAGGATTTGTAATTGCAACACTGTCTGCTAATGGTGGAACCTTTACTACTATTGTAGCTGCTATAGCAGTTCCGTTAGCACCTTTTTGTGTTCCAGTACCTGTAAAAGTAATTGACGTCCCTGTCCCAGTTCCTACTGTATAAGTTCCGTTTGCTGTAGTAGCTAGTCCTGTAGGCATTACAAAACTTGCATATGAATTTCCACCACCTCCCATGGATGTTGGCTTCATATAATATTGATGTGCCATTGCTGCTAAATTATTTAAATCCGATACAACCGCATCCTTATTAGATGAAACCGCATTTGCGTTAAAAAGATTAATACCTACTACGATTGCGATACCAACGATGATAACGCCGAGAACGATTAA
>JAJXTM010000304.1 GCA_021783875.1 Bacteroidota bacterium | reverse complement strand
CTGAAGGACATGGAGTCGATCCCGATATCAAGGTTGTAGATGATCCTGCACAGCTTGCAAAAGGAATTGATCCTCAGCTTGAAAAAGGAATAGAAGTTGAAATGAAATTGTTAAGGGAGCATCCGCCGGTACATCCGGAACAGCCCGCTTATCAGAAAAGATAGAATTAAATAAGGGAAAACCACTTGGTTTTCCCTATTTAAAAAAAGTCCAACTTCTTATTCACTTCCCGATGTTTGTTCACTAAGTTGTTGACTGGCAGTCTCAGAAGCTTCCTCTTGGGCAGCCTGAGGAGATCCCTTTGCATAAAGTTCTTTTGCTGCATTGGAAATTGTTGCAGAATCCTTTTTTGCACTACCTACCGCCGGTATTGCGTTTGATGACTTTGACATAGATCCGTATGCTGCGCTTAAAATAGAAGCCAAGTATGCGGATTGACCTACAGCTCCGACATTCATATACTCACCTCCTTAGAAAATAATTATTAAAATTTAGTTGGACGCTCCAAACATCATTTATATTATTAATCGAATTATTAAACTAATTGTTGAGTGACATGTATAACTAAATTTATAACGTAATTGAAACCCGGATTCAATGAATATATTTGCTTTCTTTACAATATTGCACCAGTTTGCCTATTTATATAAATTTGCTTCACCATGAAAAAATATTTAATTCTTCTTTTTTTGTTTTCATACTCAATTTTTGGTTTTGCACAGGAAAACCTTATTTGGATAAAGTTTATTGTAATATCTCATACTCCAAAACCAACTTATAAAATCTTTATAACGGGCGATAACCTTAGACTTGGAAATTGGGACCCATCGATTGTATCATTAAATAAAATTAATGACACAACGTGGGTCAGAAAGATTGATTTCCATTCGGGCACTTCTATTCATTATAAATTCACTTTGGGAAGCTGGCAAAATGAAGCATTAGATTCCAAAGGAAATGTACCTGAGAATTACCATCTCATTGTTAATAAAGACACTACCATAAAAATTAATATTTTCAAATGGAAGGATGAAACTCATCAGCCTCAATATAAAGGTCAAATCACCGGAGATGTTCAATATTTTAAAAATTTTAAAGGAGAAGGGATAAAATCCCGTGATATAATTGTATGGCTTCCGCCTTCATATAAGAAAGATTTATCGAAAAAATATCCGGTACTTTATATGCAGGATGGTCAAAATATTTTTGATCCGAAGACTTCTTCTTACGGAGTAGATTGGCAATTGGATGAGGCTGCCGATAGTTTGATAAAAGCAAAATCTATAAAAGAAATAATTATCGTCGGTATTTATAATACTACAGACAGGATGACTGAATATCTCGATACAAAGCTTGGGCATGCTTATATGAAGTTTGTTGTCAATAAATTAAAACCTTTTATCGATAAAAATTTCAGGACACTTCCGGATAGGAGTAATACTGCTGTCGGCGGATCGTCTGCAGGAGGGACTATTTCGTTTTTACTCGCCTGGGATTATCCCGATATATTTTCACAAGCGGTTTGTTTATCTCCGGCTTTTCATATTCAGAATATAAATCTTGTAAGGAAAGTTCTGAACTATTCCGGTCCCAAGAAGGAAATAAGATTTTATTTTGATAATGGAACGATTGATTTAGATTCATTACTGATTACGGGAACAAAAGAAATGGTTTCAGCATTGATTTCTGAAGGATACAGACCCGGAAAAGATTTTGAGTTCTATATAGCGAAAGGTGCAACTCATAACGAGGCAGCATGGGCAAAACGTAATTGGAGATATTTGGAATTTATGTTCGGAAAATCTTCAAATAAAAATTAAACGAACTCTAATATCTATCCAGCTTGAATTTCTCTCCGAGATAAAGTTTTCTTACTTCAGCGTCTTCGGCTAATTCCTGAGCTTTTCCCTTTTTGAATATTACGCCGTTAATTAGTATATAACCATTATCAACTATGCTTAGGGTTTCATGCACATTATGATCTGTAATCAGAACTCCTATGCCACGATTTTTAAGGTTGGCAACAATATTCATTATATCTTCAACGGCAATAGGATCAACACCCGCAAAAGGTTCATCTAAAAGAATAAAACTGGGATCGGTAGCCAGTGCACGAGCAATTTCTGTCCGCCTTCTCTCTCCCCCGCTTAATTGAAAGCCGATACTTTTTCTAATATTAGTTATGCTTAAATCCTCCAGAAGCTTTTCGCATTTTTCTTTTCTTTCTTTAACTGGAATTGAAATCATCTCAAGTATTGCAAGCAGATTATCTTCAACGGATAATCTTCTAAAAATTGAAGCTTCCTGAGGAAGGTAGCCAATACCCATTCTTGCCCTTTTATACATAGGTACTTTTGTAATTTCGGTGCTGTCCAGAAATACCTTTCCGCCGTCGGGTTTGATCATGCCAACAATCATATAAAAAGTTGTAGTCTTACCTGCACCGTTTGGACCGAGTAGTCCGACAATTTCGCCTTTAGATACTTCAATCGAAGTGCTGTTAACAACAGTTCTTCTTTTATAGATTTTTACTAAATTTTCGCTTCTTAATACTAATGCCATATAAATTCTATTTCAATTAATTAACCGGGAAAGCAATTTTTCTTTTACCGGTTTATCATTAAATAATACAAATCCCGGAAGAGTAAAGGAAAGTTCATTATTTTTAACTTTTATTTCCGGATAATATTCGCTAACCGGAGTCTCATATAGCTTTACATTATTAACTTGTTTATTCACAAAATATATTTTTGCCGACTGTGAAGATGTTTTAACCAATCCATTTGGAGAATTGTCATCATAAAGATAATAAATACTATAAACATTGCCATATACATCCGTCTCATTTATCCCTGAATCATCAAGATAGATTATTAATTTATCTCCGGATATTTGGCTGAACCTTAAAGGAAACAATTCATTATGAGAGACAATAAATCCGTTTTTGTTTATTATCATTTTTTTTATCTTATTTCCAACGATTGAGATAACGATTGAATCACCGGTTAACTGTGAATCTTGATACCATAATACCGGCTGGGATGCATTATTATTAACTTTGTAAGTAATTATCTTTCCTTCTTTACGATAATAAATAGTAAAATCATTCTTGGAAGCGAATGATGATCTTACAATTTTTACGGAATCTTCTGCTTTAAATATATTTAAAGAGTCGCGGTAAGCTTCCATTCTATTTGATTTAATGACAAGTGTATCCAATTGCAATATTCTCAAAGAATCGATCTTTCCAGCTGTGTTAGTGTCGGGTTTAACCATATAAGATGAATCTATTTGGGTTAAAATAGGATTTTTATCAATTAACGTATAGGAAGTGTTCGGATAATCTTCTAAATGATCGCCAAATATTTTTGTATTATTCTTGGAATTGCTAATTTGAACATTATTAAATGCATAAGATATTCTCGAATCCCGGAAATGGATTAAACTATCGGCTTTAATAATATTATCGGTTTCAACTATTTTAACATTATTAGACGCGATTGTTTTC
>JAJXTM010000303.1 GCA_021783875.1 Bacteroidota bacterium | reverse complement strand
AATAAACAAATACTTTTTTCTTTGGATAAAAATAAAAAGATAAAAGATATTACTCCTTCTACAATAAAATTTATTGATTCGGCAATTACTCATAATAAAATTATATTCTCTGAATTCCATTTGGCTGCAAATAATAAAGATATTTACTTAAATATTGTTGCACCGATCTTAAATGAAGAAGGATTTCCTTTTGCTGCGCTAGTATTTAATATTAATCCGATAAATTATTTATATCCATTAATTGAACGCTGGCCAATACCTAGCAAAACATCTGAAACTTTACTTATAAGGAGAGAAAAAGACAGTGTCATTTTCTTAAATAATATTCGTTTTCAAAAAAATACCGCACTAAATTTCTCTTTACCTTTGAGCAGGGTCAATCTTCCCGCTGTGAAAGCTGTGCTTGGTTATAAGGGAATTTATGAAGGCCTAGATTACAGAAATATTAAAGTACTTTCTGATATACAACCAATTCCCGGAACTCCATGGTTCCTAGTTACAAAAGTTAATCAAAGTGAAGCCTATTCTTCATTATATGACAGCTTAAGCATTCTTTCAATTTTAGTTTTTGTTTTAATTATTTCTATAGGAATAGCATTTATATGGTATTATCATTATCGTCAAAGGAATATCTATATACAACTTTATAATAAAGAAAAAGACCTGCGTGAATCTCAGGAAGAATTTAAAACTACTCTGTACTGCATCGCAGATGCTGTCATTATAACTGATAATTTAGGCAAGGTTAAACATATTAATCATTTAGCTGAAATTATTACAGGTTGGAAAGAATTTGAAGCAATAGGGCTATCCATTGAAAACATTTTTAATATTATAAATGAAAAGACTAAATCAAAAGCAGGTAATTTTGTAAAACGAGTTCTAAAGGAAGGTATTGTATTTGGGATTGCTAATAATTCTTTGCTAATTTCAAAGGAAGGCAAAGAAATTCCGATCTCAGGAAGCGAGGCACCCATAATAGACAAGAATAATAATGTAATCGGAGTCGTTCTTGTATTCCATGATCAATCCAAAGAACGGGAAAAATTAAAGGCTCTCATTGATAGTGAAGAACGTTACCACTCTCTTTTTAAAAATATGATAGACGGATTTGCATATTGTAAAATGATATACTTAGATGGAAAGCCAGTAGATTTTAATTACCTGGATGTTAATCCTGCGTTTGAAAGGCTGACTGGTCTAAAGAATGTTGTCGGAAAAAATGTTACTGAAGTAATCCCTGGAATTAAAACCGACAACCCCGAATTATTCGAAATATACGCAAGAGTAGCCCATACGGGAATACCTGAAGAATTTGAAGTTTATCTAAAATCAATAAATATGTGGTTTCATGTTTCTGTCTATAGTAATCAAAGAGAATATTTTATTGCAGTATTTGAAGTAATTACTGAACGTAAGCAAGCAGAGGAATCTCTAAAGGAAAGCGAAGAAAGATTTCGTCATTCATTCGAATATTCTGCAACGGGTACTTGTATAGTTGGGCTTGATAAGAAGTATCAACGAGCAAATAAATCATTTCAACAAATAATTGGTTACAGTGAAGATGAATTAAAGAATTTATCTTATACTGATATAACTCATCCCGATGATTTGTCTGTGGGTATTGAACTATATAATGCATTGTTAAACGGTAAAATTGAAAATATATCATACGAAAAACGATTCATTAGCAAAAATGGATCTTCTGTTTGGGCTTTTGTTTCGGTTTCATTAGTTAGAAGCCATAATAATGATCCAAAGTTTTTTATTAACCATATAGTTGATCTAACTAAACGTAAAGAAAGTGAAGTGAATCTTCTTAAGTTATCTCGGGCTGTTGAACAAAGCCCGGCATCAATTATTATTACCGATATAAATGGAATTATTGAATATGTAAATGCAAAAACATTAGAAATTAGCGGATATCAATTATCGGAAGTAATCGGTAATAATCCTCGAATATTTAGTTCAGGAGAAAAATCTAAAAGTGAATATAAAATTCTGTGGGATACAATTAGTTCGGGGAATGAATGGCGAGGAGAGCTTCATAATAAAAAGAAAAGCGGTGATCTTTATTGGGAAAATGTACTTATTTCTCCAGTTAAAAATGATAAAGGAAAAATAACTCATTTCATAGGAATCAAAGAAGATATAACCGACAACAAAAGAATGATAGAAGAATTGATTCTGGCTAAGGATAAAGCAGAAGAAATGAGCAGATTGAAATCTATTTTTTTGTCTAATATGAGTCATGAATTAAGAACACCTTTAATCGGAATAATTGGATTTGCAGAATTTTTATCTGAGTCAATTAAAGATCATGAATTAAAAGAAATGTCAGATAATATTTTAAAGAGCGGACATCGTTTATCCGAAACATTAAATCTTATTTTAGATATTGCAAAGTTTGAATCTGAAAAAGCTGACTTTAAATCAGAACCAATCAATATAATTACGGAAACAGATGAAATAGTAAAGCTATTTTACGGGGCAGCTATAAATAAAGGATTATATCTAAAATCAAGCTTCGATAGTCAATCAATTTTATTCAATATTGATGAGCGTGCCTACCGAACAATTTTAAGTAATCTTGTCAATAATGCACTCAAATTTACATTTGTAGGCGGCGTTAATATCAACGTTGGATTTAATGAAAATTATTTAGAAATTAATATTGCGGACACAGGTATTGGAATAGCCGAAAAGGATTATGATATTATATTCGAAGAATTCCGACAGGCGAGTGAGGGTTTTAGCAGGAACTTTGAAGGAACGGGGTTAGGGCTGAGTATAACAAAAAAAATTGTTGAGAAATTCCGAGGCTCAATTAATGTTAAAAGTAAATTAGGAATGGGTTCGACATTTACTGTAAAACTTCCAATAACCGAAAATATATCAAAAAAGGAAATTCCCCCGGAAATAAAGATTGGGCAGCACAAGGGTATCTTATCTGTTAAGTCGATTGGATTAGTAATCGATGACGATCCATTTGTTTTTGTTGTACTAAAAAAGTATTTAATTGATACCGTTGACCTAGATTCGATTTCCGATGCTGAGTTAGCATTTAATATGCTAAAAAAGAAAAAATATGATATGATATTTATGGATATTAATCTAAAGCGGGGAATGGATGGAGTACAAGCTACAAAGCAAATACGAAAATTAAAAGAATATGAAAATGTTCCTATTATTGCGACAACCGCGTATGCTATGGAAAATGATAAGGAAGAATTTTTAGCTGCTGGTTGCTCACATTACTTGTCGAAACCATTCACACGACAAAGTGTTATGGACTTAGTTGCAGATATATCAGAAAATAAAAAATAAGTGCCAATTGCTAGCCTAAAACTTTTGGAAAAATGATGTCTCCCTTTAATTCTGCAATTTGAGGAACACCATGGATCTGATTACTAATGATTGGTTCATTCCTCGCTACCTTTAATTTATTTGTTTAGTTGCTTTAATAATTATTTTCCAATTTTCTTCAGTTTTTATAATCTTACCAGGTGCATTAGCAAGCGGTTTCCCAA
>JAJXTM010000302.1 GCA_021783875.1 Bacteroidota bacterium | reverse complement strand
AACATGGATATTCCTTATATAATTATTATTTTGAGGCCTTAAGAGGTAAAATCTGAATGTCATAAAAATAATTCAGAAAATTCCTTAATTATAGGTAATGAATTTATAATTTTATCTTGTGGATAATTATCAAAGTCTTGATTTTATCCTTCTTTTCATTATCCCAAATATAATAATATATCTATATCTGTTAAAAATTTTAAATGATTATGCTTTAATTAAGCTAAAATTTAAATATTATCCATTTATAGATTTCATCATTGCTTCAGGGTATCGTGTTCCCCTTGCGGAATTGATCGGAATAGCTTCATCTAGTTTTTTAATTTCTTCTGTTGTTAATGCTAATTGGCATGCGATAATATTTTCTTCAAGATACTTTCTTCTTTTTGTTCCTGCTATTGGTATAATAAAATCCTTTTTTGCTAAAACCCATGCAAGAGCAAGTTGTGCCGGAGTACATTTTCTTTCAGTAGCGATTTGTTCTATAATTTCTACAATTCTTAAGTTTTCTTTGAGATTATCTCCTTGAAATCGAGGACTACTATTTCTGTAATCTTCTGTTTTTAGATCAGAATGCTGTTTGATCTTCCCGGTTAAAAATCCTCTGCCTAAAGGACTGTATGCAATAAATGCAATTTTAAGTTTTTCGCAAGTATCAAGTATTTCATTTTCCGGTTCTCTTGACCATAAAGAATACTCAGTTTGAAGTGCAGAAATCTTATGTATCTCGTTTGCTTTCTTAATAGTCTCTACAGATGCCTCGGATAACCCGATATATTTAACTTTTCCTTCTTTTACAAGTTCAGACATTGCACCAATAGTATCTTCTATGGGAGTTTTCGGGTCAACTCTATGCTGATAATAAAGATCAATAACTTCAACTCCTAATCTCTTCAAACTTGCCTCACATGCATTTTTAACATATTCCGGTTTACCGCTAACACCGCGAGTTCCGTCCGGGTTCCTTAAAATTCCGAATTTAGTTGCAAGCACAACCTTATCGCGCTTCCCCTTTAATGCTTTTCCGACCAGCTCCTCATTATGGCCTATACCATACATATCTGCAGTATCAAAAAAATTAATCCCTAATTCTATTGCTCGGTGAATTGTGGATATTGATTCTTCTTCATTTCTTTCACCATAAAATTCAGACATACCCATACACCCCAAACCAAGAGCCGAAAGATTTAAATCGCTGTTGCCTAATTTCCTATATTCCATAATATTCTTTCTATTAAATTTTTAATGAATTTTGCAAAGTTAGATTGAGTAAATTATTTTATCAAACTTTAATAACTAGCTGAGTTCCCGAAAGGGAAGTCGAATATTTTTGAAGCGGAGCTCCGGCAGGTCCTTGTGTAACATTTCCGTTGACATCAAAACGTGAACCATGGCAAGCACAAACAAATTGATTGCTCCCAGTATCATAATTTCCGATTTGGCACCCTTGATGTGTGCAAATTGAAGAGAGTGCATTATATACATTTGTTGAAGGGTGGTCTACTAATACAGCTCCGATTGAAGAATTTACTAAAGCAGCAGTTCCGGTTTTAGCAATGGGAGAAGACGAATCAACGCTAATTATTATATTAGATCCTGATGTTGTTCCTGAAATAGTTGCCAGCCCTGCGGCAGATCCTGCTGGACCGGTAATATTGCTGTTGCAGCTCTCCAGAAATGAACCTAATATAGAAGGCATTGTCAATATTGCCCCGCCTTGAATTGCTTTAATAAAAAAATTCCTCCGTGAAACCTTCATTAATTACTCCTTGTTGTTATTAAGTACTTTTATAAATTGAAAAATTGTTTAAATGTAAACCTGAGTTGATCCTCTACCGGCACCATAAATAATGAGGGTCTTTTAATTTTAAATTCAGTCAAGCTAATGCTAAAATTTCCGGTTACTGTGAGATTATATTCTGTCCATTGCATAAAAGCCATAAAACTTATTTGCTTTGTCACTCCATGAAAAGTTAAATTCCCAATAACTTTAAGACTATCTCCGGTTTGTGTAACAGAAGTACTTAAAAATTTTGCATCAGGATATGCAAGTGAATTAACAACTTCCATTGCATGCGAATCGCGATTAGAATTTCCGCTGCTAAAAGATGTTACTGCTACCATAAACAGAACTTGTTTAACTTCTTTATCTTTTACATCTGCATTTATTAAACATAAACAATTATTACTTGTGGCTTCAACTTCATGTAACGGATGAGTAATTTTATAAGTTATCCATGAATATTGCTTATTAGCTTCATATCTTTTTACTTGAGCCTGTGTTATTCCAAATAGAAATATGAAGGCAGACAATAGAACAATTAATTTATATCTCATTTTTCCTCCGAATTAAAAAGTTATAACTAACATTGAAGTTGCAAAAACTGCAGTGGTAATGTAACCGGAAATTTGATGAATATGGGCTTTATCCATATTGAAAAATCTTCGTCCGCTTATATTATTTGCAAGAATTGGAGTTACTATCATTCCTAATAGGTGAATCCAGGCTAAAGTTTTATGAATTCCGGTTGTTCCTCCATCGTGACCTCTTATTAGAGGGGGAGGAGAAAGTACTGCTAATAACCCGGTGGCAGTATAAGAAGCAATGGTCAAACCTATAAGAGTGGAATGAGTTCTTCCCAAACTTCTGTCCCCGTTAGCGTCAATTGTCCTTTGCCCGTAATACGCAGCTGCTAACATTAGAGCTAATGTAGTAAACCCGCCGATTTGGTGAGCTATTAACATAGATCTTCTGATTTTTATTTCGCGTTCTCGTACCGGAGCAGTTAGAGGAGGCTCTATGCCTATTTTTCTTACAAGACCCTTCTCACCCCATAAAAATTTTTCCATGAAACTTATTTTATCCGGTAATAATTGTTGCTTGGGCTGTGAGTAAAGTGAATCTGCGCTGCTGAAACTTAATTCTCCTGCGGTATCATCGGACATTAAACTGTCAGGCATAAATGCTAAGCTGTGTATCCTTGGGGCATCTTTATTATCTGCTAATGAATATGTGTTTTTTGAAAATTCCTTGGAAATAAAATAATCCTTATGAATACTTTGAGTGATATTTGGTTTCCCAATTACATTTATTTGTGCACTCACACATTTCGAATTCATAATAAATATAATAGCCAAAAACAAAGTTATCTTAAATAAAGATTGATAGCTTTTTACGCCTGGTTTAGGATATAGTTTCATATTTCTCCATTTATTTTAAAAAGAAAAAGCAACGCTTCAAAAAAAGTTAAAAGTATATTCTTTTCTCCATTGAGAATAAAGAATATACTTTTAACAATTTTCTATGAGCGTTGCTTTCTAAAATTTTCTTTGCAATTTATGAAAATTCAATCCTAGTTGTCAATATCTTCTATAAAGAAATATGACTTCTAGCACAGAGATGGATTTTCAATTAGTAATTAAAAAGTTAAAAATATTCTGAGCATGAAAGCGAGAATTTTCAATGAACCATTTCCCGTTATCCATGCCGCCGCAAACTACTCCAGCGATGAATAAACTTTTTATGTTTGTTTCAA
>JAJXTM010000301.1 GCA_021783875.1 Bacteroidota bacterium | reverse complement strand
TGGCTGAAATACAAAAAATCCTTGTGCAGAGAGTAATTGCGGAAGAGGAGAAAAGTTAATTGTAGAAGCGGCTTCCGGGCCTCCATGAATAACAAGCACTAGAGGATATTTATTCCCTGACAAATAATTCAGGGGATATGTTAATACTCCATCTTCATCAAAATTATCAGGACCTTTCCAGTTTATTTCTTCAGTTTTAGCAATATTCAGACTATCAACAAACTTATTATAATCAGAGAGTCTTACAGGTTTCGAATTTAAAGAAGCAAGAACATACAATTCAGCAGGGTGATCAGGAGAAACTCCGATAAAAGATATAGCACCATTTTTAGATACGGAAATACTACTACTTTCTACCCCGATATTTCCGAGTTCAAGTTTAGATGCATTTCCATTAAGGGACATTTGCCAGATAACTGATTGAGTTCCTAATTCTCCCGAAAGCAGAAGTGATTTTCCGTCCGGCATCCAGGTAAAGCTATTAAAATTGCGAGCAAGTTTCTTTGTAATATCAAATATTTTTCCTTTTTCATCAATATAAACAGCATTACCGTTATTCTGATCCCCGTTTCTCGGTCTAATAAAAGCCAGAATATTTCCTTCTGGTGAATAAAGCGGGGATCCAGAGCCTTCATCATTGACTACTTGACTGACTTTACCTCCGTTAGAATCAACTTGTGCAATAATTGAATGCCAGGCATTCCCTTCCCATACATTAGGAAATTGTTGGAAAGTTATAGACTTGTTATCAGGATTCCATGCAAGTTGTGAAATTGTTTCCTGATCTGTACAAAGACTAAATTCACCTTTTGTCAACTGTCTTTCTATACCGCCATTTGATGAGACAATCCAAATATGCCAGGGTTGAAGTTCAGCTCTAGCCAAATAATTATTATCAGTAACCTGAAATGCATCTTCATGATGCTTAATTGCTTTCGGATTAGGGATTGTGTCTTCTGCAACAAAGGCAATTTTTCTGCCGTCGGGGCTCCAGGAATATTCAATTATATTTGTCTTTGAATTGGTAATACAGACAGGATCGCCCCCATTCATAGGCATTACAAAGATCTGCGATTTTTTTGATTCGATATCTTTAGCAATGAAGGATAATTTCAAACCATCCGGTGACCAATTTAAATTAGAAATACCTTCTCTTTTATAGGTAATAGTGCGTGAAGAGGCATCTTTGGTATTGATAAGATCAATTTCCTCATTGTTTTTATCTTTATCCCAATCTGATCTGGAGATTATAACTGCTATGCTATTGCCATCAGGAGAGATTTTAGGACTTGAAAGTTTTACAAGTCTTCTTAGATCAACAAGTTTAAATGTTCTATCATTATTTTGAGAAAAGGTTAATCCGGAGATTAGGAAAAACGCAGCGATAATGATTTTAAAATTATTAAATTTCATTTTACACAATTTTAATATTATATAATTTTTGAATATGTGAAATATAACTTAGAAAGAGAAAAAGACAAAAATTTAGTTTTTTATTAGGATATTATTTTGACCCGTCCAATATCTCCGGTTTCCAAGAAGATTTTAATTGTGCGAAAATTTTGTGGTGAGTTTGCAAATAATTTGATTTTTTTTGAAAACTCTTGACACACACTAACCGGATTTAATTTGCCCGTGTTTTATTACGTTTATATTTAAAATTCTTTCCTTTAAACTTATTTTTCCCCTGCCATCTTTTTTTATTTGCTTCTGCCGGCAATAAGGAATGTTTCATTTCAGGATTAGATGATGCGCTTGGAAGGCTCATATTTTCTAATTGGGCAGCATTATTATCCATTTTTTTCATTTGGAAAGGATGGTTTTCAATAACCGGTATCGATGTCAAAATGAGTTTATTAATATCTTTAAGATACGTACGTTCTTCCGGATCGCAAAAAGAGAGAGCCGTTCCGCTTAACCCGGCTCTTCCGGTGCGTCCGATTCGATGGACATATGTTTCCGAAATATTAGGAATTTCATAATTTATAACATGAGATAATTCATCAACATCAATTCCGCGAGCGGCTATATCTGTCGCGACCAGAACTCTAGTTCTTTTGGTCTTAAAATTATTTAAAGCTCTTTGCCTTGCATTCTGTGATTTATTCCCATGAATTGCCTCTGCATGTATTTTCGAACTATTTAAAAATCTAGCGACCAAATCAGCTCCATGTTTAGTGCGGGTAAAGACCAGTGCTGAATTAATTGATTCATTTTTTAATATATGAACTAGCAGAGCTTTCTTATCAGGTTTGGAGACAAAATATACACCCTGTTTGATAGCCTTAACAGTTGGCGATTCCGGAGTAATTTCGATTTTTACGGGATTAGATAATATAGTATTAGCAAGTTTAACTATTTCCGAAGGCATTGTTGCGGAAAAAAACAATGATTGTCTTTTGGACGGCAATTTTGAAATTATTTTGTTAACATCATGAATAAATCCCATATCCAGCATGCGGTCAGCTTCATCCAAAACAAATATTTTAATATGATTCAGGTTTATATAATGTTGATTCATCAAGTCAAGCAATCTTCCGGGAGTAGCCACTAAAATATCCGTTCCGAGTTTTAACTGATCAGTTTGTCTTTTTTGAGGAACCCCTCCGAAAATTACTATATTCCGAAGATCCGTATATTTTCCATAGCTTGAAAAACTTTCACTAATTTGAATAGCCAGCTCTCTTGTAGGGGTTAATATCAGGGTTTTTATTGCATTATTCTGTTTAGATTCAGATTTTGAATTAAATAAAAGTTGGAGAATCGGAACAGCGAACGCAGCAGTTTTACCAGTTCCTGTTTGAGCGCAGCCCAATATATCTTTTTTTTCCAAAATAAAAGGTATTGCCTTCTCCTGAATTGGTGTAGGATTTGTGTACCCTTCTTCGAGTAAGGCTTTATGTAATGGTTTAATTAAATTTAAATTTTCGAATGACATTTTTTTCTTTCTAAGACCGTAGGGGAAAAATGATTGGTTAATTATAAGATAATAAGGAAATAGTAAATTTTCATTTATAAAGTTACTAATATTATATACCATCTCAAATGTTATTACGCATAGATAATTTTTAAGATATTCAAATAATTATGACAATAAGATGAAATTTAAATTGTAATTTCTGATTATAAAGCTATTTTAATTAATTTGTCATTTTTATTACTAAATAGCTATATTTGTAAGTAATATTAAATAGCTGATATTCAACCAATTGTATAATTTATCAGGAAATTAATGCAAAATTCAAAAATAGATTTCTTAAAAAAGACAGGTAGTCTATTAAACTTAGCCTTCAGTGCTTCTCCAAATATGCCGCACGAATTATGTGAGCTATTGGTAAGCGAATTTGATTTGCATGCAGTCATTATTTTTAATGTAGACCATCAGAACAAGCTTACTCTAGCGGGAAAATCAAAAGAAGCTAAAAAATCTTATTCTGCAAATTCCACCTACACATGTAGAGGATGCTCATTATTGAATGAGCAAAAAGACAATTTGTTTGCAACTCATACCGATTGCGAAATTCAAGCATCGGAATATATAGTTTACGAAGGATGT
>JAJXTM010000300.1 GCA_021783875.1 Bacteroidota bacterium | reverse complement strand
TTCAGGAGTTCACAATGTTACAATAAATGAGGATGGTACATATTTTATTGATAAATACAGTAGTTTATCTGTTCCTAATAAATTATATATTATAAATTCTAAAGGAGAAGCCATTTCTACTTTAATTAATGCTCCTAACCCATTGAAAGAATATGAGATAGGAAAAACAAAAATCTTTAGATTAAAGAGCAAAGACGGTCTTGATCTATATTGCCGCATGATACTTCCGGCAAATTTTGACTCTACAAAAAAATATCCTGTTATAGTCTATGTTTATGGTGGTCCGGGGATACAATTAATTACAGACAGCTGGCTTGGCGGAGCAGGTCTATGGCTAAATTATATGGCTGAACACGGATATATAGTATTTACTCTCGACAATAGAGGTTCAGCAAACCGCGGATTGTCCTTTGAACAAGTAACCTTCAGGAATCTTGGTACAAATGAAATTCAAGACCAGGAACTTGGAGTAAATTATTTAAAGTCACTTAATTATGTTGACACTACAAAGTTAGGTGTATTCGGCTGGAGTTTTGGGGGATTTATGACGACATCTCTTATGACGAGGGCTCCGGGATTGTTCAAAGTTGCGGTAGCTGGTGGTTCTGTTATTAACTGGGAATATTATGAGGTAATGTATACAGAGAGATATATGGATACTCCGCTTCAAAATCCCGATGGCTATAGAAATTCAAACCTTTTAAACTATGCAAAATATTTAAAAGGAAAATTGTTAATGATACACGGGACATCTGACCCAATTGTAGTATGGCAGCATGACCTTATGTTTATTAAAAAATGTGCCGATTTAGGGATTCCAATTGATTATTTTGTGTATCCCGGTCAAGAACACGGAGTCACAGGAATAGATTCTTATCATTTGTATGATAAGATAACCAATTATTTTAAAGATTTTTTAATTGAGGGGAAATAAAAATTATTGACAATTAATTAATTGTAAGTTTTTACTTTTTTTATTAAAACGCCAGCTAAGCAATAAAGCTGCAGCAATAAGTCCTAATAGCAGTCCTATCCAGACACCAATTACTTTCAAGTGGAGAGTAAATCCAAGGAAATATCCTATAGGTAAGGCGATTACCCAATATGCAATAAAAGTTATAACTGTTGGTACTTTAACATCAGTTAATCCCCTTAGTACTCCGATACTAACTGCCTGAATACCATCCGATATTTGGAAAATGCCTGCAATAATTAAAAGATTTGAAGCTATAGATATTACTACGGAGTCATTTATATAAATCATTGGTAGAATATTTTTGAGAAAAATAAAAACAATTCCGAAACATCCCATTAAACCCGCACCCAAACCGATTGCACTAAAACCTGCTCTCCTAACTTCCTGGAGATTCTGTTTACCGAGGGCATTTCCGACTCTAATTGCTCCCGCACTTGAAATTCCCAGAATTATCATATAAGATATCGTAGCAAGATTTATTGCAATTTGATGCGCTGCTAATTGTTTAGTGCCCAACCAACCGACCATAACAATTGCAAATGTAAAAGCGCTAACTTCAAACACATATTGAAATGCGCTCGGAAGCCCGATGTTTAATATTTTTTTAATTATCTTTATATCAATTTTTCTTAATTTAAGAGAGACATCATACTTGCGAAATTTTTTAGAATTATTTACAAATAGAAAAATCATAATCCCCATAAATAGTCTCGATGAAAAGGTTGCCCATCCGGATCCATTTAATCCCAAAATAGGAAATCCAAATTTACCATAAATTAAAATCCAATTCATAAACCAGTTAATAATATTTGCAATAATTGTAATAAACATTGCCGGGCGAGTAAAAGATAATCCTTCAATAAATTGCTTATATGTTTGGAAAAGCATAACAGGAAGAATTGAAAAACCGAGTATTCTTGTATAAGATATAGCTAAATCAGCAACCCCAATGGGCTCATCAAGATATTTAATAAAAGCTGATAGATAATATGTTAATAAAAACAAGATAAGACTGAGTATAAAATTAATTAATAATGACTGCTGAAAAATTGACTCGCATTCGGAGGTCCTATTAGATCCCAAAGCAATTGCAACCAACGGACTAACTGCGTAAGAAACACCAATACCTATAATTAAGATAAGTATAAATAAACCATTAGCAAGAGAAGCAGCTGCTAAAGAAGCAGCGCCTAATCCCCCGACCATAATGCTGTCAATAACACCCATTAGAATAAATCCAAATTGACCTATACTTACAGGATAAGCAAGTTTTAAAGTACTTATTATATGTTCTTTAATAGTAAGCATTAGCGATATTAAAATTATTTAAGATTGTAACTTATATAAAAATATTTTCTTTTAATACAAGGGTAGATAAAAGTTCGATTTATAATTAGATAAAGGATTTTTGAGGAATATCAAAGGAAAGAAATTAGTTATAAATAAACAGAATATGAATTTTTTAAACCCGCATTATACAAGTTAAAGAATATTTTACATTGTGCTATTAGGAACAACTGTAGATTTTACTGAGCCATTAGAAGCCGTAAAATTATAATTTGTAAAAGCACTAATACTATCGATTTGTTTAATTGTGAACCTGCCAGATTGCATTGAATTATAATAAGCTAGGTCAGTGCTAATAACAGCGTTATCTTTATGAAAAATGCCAACTAATAAAAGTCCACCAAATAGAAAAAGAAGACTTAAAAAAATAGAAACTCTAATTAATAATCGCAATAAATATTCTCCTTACGGATAATCTTTAAGCTATTGAAAAATAAAAATATATTTAAGCTATAACAAAATTTAAAAAATAAAGCATAAATAGCAAGGCAATAATGGAAAATAGAATTTAATAAAGGCGAAAATAAAGATTAGAAAATTTAATAAAACTTGTAAAATGAGCTTTAATAATTAAAATATCAGCGGAAAGAGAGAGATTCGAACTCTCGGTACCCGTGAAGGCACACACGCTTTCCAGGCGTGCCAGTTAAACCACTCCTGCATCTTTCCAAATCATTTGTATTTAATTCAACCAGGGATATTAAATTATTAGGTGAATAAAACTCTTTTTTTGTATAAAATGAATGCAAATATAAATATTATATTATTCTTTACCAAAGAGTGGTAAAAATAGATTGTTTAATTGATTATACTTCTTTATTAAAAAAATATATGATGTATAATAATTTGCAAGTAAATATTCTTTTAATGTTAGATTATTATTAATTTGGATAGTGAGTTGTTTTATTATTTTAATTCGGAGAGATGCCAGAGTGGTTGAATGGGACGGTCTCGAAAACCGTTAAGGATGTAAGTCCTTCCAGGGTTCGAATCCCTGTCTCTCCGCAAATAAGCCCTAGAATCAATAAATTGAGGGCTTTTTCTTTTATGATCGAAAAACAAGAAATTCAAACTTTCAGCTAAATTAAGAGAATAATTAATCAAATTAATCAAATTAATCATCAATTTATTAATCACTTCTTGATTTACTTTTCAGCTACTCAATGAACATAAACGAAAGAAGCCCGGAAAGAAATTCTTGGCGACCAAACCTTAAAAACTCTCCGAGCTAATTCCGTA
>JAJXTM010000299.1 GCA_021783875.1 Bacteroidota bacterium | reverse complement strand
TGTCCCCAGATTAATAGAAGGTTTCAAAAGAAAAGTAAATAATTTTTAAAATCTTAGCGACTTTGCGGTGAAAAATTTAGGAGTAAGTTATATGTTCAAAATAGATTTAACAAAATTCAAAAAATATGACAAACCGGGACCACGTTATACTAGTTACCCTACAGCCCCGCACTTCAATGAAAAATTTACTCATGAAAACTTTCTCGATGAAGTAATTAAAACAAATTACGGCAAAGGTCTCCCCGATCTTTCTCTCTACTTCCACCTGCCGTTTTGTGATACTCTTTGCTATTTCTGCGGATGCAATATGCTGATTACCCGCAACCGTGACCGTGTAAAGGAATACATAAATTACCTGAAAAGAGAAATTGATATGATGAGAACTTATATCCTTCCCGATAGACAAGTTACCCAGCTCCACTGGGGCGGCGGAACACCCACGCATCTTATGCCGGAAGAGATTGCTGATTTAGCATCGTATATTAAATCATCCTTCGATTTTAAAGATGACTCCGAAAATGGCTGTGAAATTGATCCGCGCGATTTAACAAAAACACATCTTGAAGCTTTAAGAAATAACGGATTTAATCGAATTAGTATGGGAGTTCAGGATTTTGATGAAAAAGTTCAAAAAGCAGTTAATCGTATTCAACCCGAAGACATCACTAGACAAACTGTGAATTGGGTAAAAGAGCTCGGTTTTAGCAGTATAAATCTGGACTTAATGTATGGACTTCCTTTTCAAACCCTGCAGTCTTTTTCCGATACTGTTGATAAGGTAATTAATATTTCGCCTGATAGAATTGCAGTTTTTAATTATGCCCACTTGCCCTGGCTAAAAAAACATATGGCGCTAATACATGCCGAAGATCTTCCGCAGCCAGAAGAGAAACTTGAAATATTAAAAATGACAATTGAAAAACTGACTTCTGCCGGATATGTATTTATCGGAATGGATCATTTTGCCAAACCCGATGATGAGTTAACCATAGCCTTAAATGAAAAAAAACTTTATAGAAATTTTCAGGGCTATAGCACTCATGCCGGTAGTGACCTTTACGCTATGGGAATTACTGCTATCAGTCAGCTTCATAATGTTTATGCACAAAATTATAAAACGGAAAAGGAATATTTTAATTCAATTGATAATGAAACTTTACCTATTGCAAAAGGTTATAACTTAAGTGAAGACGATATTTTGAGACGTGAAGTTATTTCGAAATTAATGTGCAATTTTGAACTTGATTTTTCTGATATTGAAAAACAATTTAATATTAACTTTAAAGAATATTTTTCATGGGGATTGAATAATCTGGATGAAATGATAAACGATGAATTATTAATTCTTAAAGATAATAAAATTGAAATTACTCAGATGGGAAAATTATTAATTCGTAATATTGCAATGAATTTTGATGGTTATATTGAAAGAAAAGAAGATACTGCAAAATATTCACGGACGGTTTAACTGTTCCGTTATAATATTAATTTCTGAAGAAATTTTAATTTTTAAATATGAATAAAAAAATTTTGGTTCTCGGCGCCGGCATTTCAGGTTTAACAACTGCCTATTGGCTTCATAAAGAAGGTTATGATGTAACTGTTCTTGAAAAGAAGGATGAAGTTGGCGGCTCAATGGAAAGTTTTTGGGAGAATGGATATCTGTTTGACCGCGGTCCAAATAGCGGACTTGAAACATCCCCTCTAATCAAAACGCTCGTTGATGATTTAAACTTGAATAATCAATTTATCTATGCAAGTAAAGCAGGCAATAAACGGTATATACTCAGAGATAATCATCTCCACCCTCTGCCAATGAGTCCTCCTGCATTTATTAAAACAAAGCTTTTTTCTACCGCAGCAAAACTTCGGCTTTTCGCAGAACCTCTAATCGGGAAATCCAACGACGGCTATTACCAAAGCATTTCCGATTTTGTTATAAGAAGATTGGGAAGAGAATTCTTAGACTATGCAATTAACCCTTTTGTAGCAGGTGTTTATGCCGGTAATCCGGATAATCTAAGCGTTAAATCTGCTTTCCCTAAGCTTTATGCCCTGGAAGAAGATTATGGCGGACTTATTATAGGGTCAATTAAAAGCATTAAGAAAAGAAAAAACCGCGCTGAAAAATCAAAACAAAGCGCCCAGATGTTTTCATTTGCTGACGGAATGCAGGTACTGCCAAATGCAATTGCTGCAAAACTTGGAGAGAAGATACTTAAATCGGCAGAGGTGACTTCACTCCAAAAAAACGGAAACGGATATACAATCAATTTTAATTATATGGGTGAACCTAAAAAATTAGATTGTGATATTTTGCTTTCGACTCTTCCGGCTTATGCTGCTGCTGATTTATTTAAAAATTTAGATGAAAAATTATTTAAACATTTGATAGAAATATATTATCCGCCGGTTATCGTTCTTTTCTTAGGATATAGTAAAACAGTTATCGGTCAACCACTCGACGGTTTTGGTTATTTAATCCCTGAAAAAGAAAAAAAATCATTTCTCGGAGCTATTTGGAGCTCTGTGATTTTTCCTAACCGTTCTTATAATGATAAAGCTGCATTTACATTGTTTATAGGCGGTGCTAGAAATCCTGAAATTGAAAATTCAAACATGGAAACAATTATAAATAAAGCGAAAATTGAATTTCAGCAATTAATGAAGATTACCGGAAAACCGGATTTTGAATCATCTAGATTTTGGCCTAAAGCAATTCCTCAATATAATATTGGCTATATTGAACATGAAAATTATTTTGATGAGTATGAAAAAAATAATCCCGGAATTGTAATAGGCGGGAATTTCCGCGGTGGGATTTCCGTCGGTGATTGCATAAAGAATTCGGAATTAGTAGCAAAAAAAATTATAAATAGTCTAATAATAAATAAAGCATAAGGAAAATTATTATGGCAAATTATCCTGTAAAAAGATTAAGACGCCTTCGTTACAACCCTTTGGTAAGAGATCTTATTCGTGAAACTGAGTTATCAAAGAATGATTTAATTTATCCTTTATTTGTTGTCCCGGGAAACAATATCAAAAATCCTATAAAATCTATGCCGGGCGTATTTCAATTTTCAATAGATAAACTAGTAGAAGAGTGCAAAGAAGTAGCTTCTTTAGGTATTCCTGCTATAATTTTATTTGGTATCCCCGAGCATAAAGATGAGCAGGGTTCTGAAGCCTATGATCCTAATGGAATAATTCAAAGAGCAATCCGGGCAATCAAAGCTGAAGTAAAAAATCTTTTGATCGTTACGGATGTGTGCCTTTGCGAATATACCTCTCACGGGCATTGCGGTCTTCTTAACGGCGAGGAAATATTAAATGATGAAACGGTTTCTCTTCTAGCTAAGGAAGCCGTTTCCCATGCAGAAGCCGGTGCTGATATTATTGCTCCTTCGGATATGATGGACGGGAGAATTTCTGCAATTAGAAAAGCCCTGGATTACAAAGGATTCAACAAAATTCCTATTCTAAGCTACGCAGCAAAGTTCGCTTCCGGATATTACGGACCATTTCGGGAGGCAGCAGGCTCTACTCCTTCTTTCGGCGATAGACGCTCACATCAAATGGATATTGCTAACGG
>JAJXTM010000298.1 GCA_021783875.1 Bacteroidota bacterium | reverse complement strand
AAATGCTTGCATTTTCTGCAGTTAATATTCATGCAGTAAAATAATAAATTTTTTGAATAATAGTATAATAATTGCATATGCTAAAAATGAGAAAGGGGGAAATATAGTTGCCGATTTAATAAGCAAGGCTTTAACCAGTGATATCGAACTTTATCTCAGTGTAATAAATTGGGGTGAGATTTACTATATAACACTTCGAACTCAAGGAAAAGAAAAAACAGAGTTGTTTAAAACCACCTTAGCCCGGTTCCCGGTTACAATAGTTGATACAGACAAGGAGCTAACAGCTCATGCCGCCGAACTCAAAGCATTTAACAAAATATCCTATGCTGATGCCTTTGCTGCTGCATTATCTAAAATTAAAAAAGCCGTGCTTGTTACAGGAGATAAAGAGTTTCAAGCATTAGAAAAGGAAATAAAAATAAGCTGGATATGAAATAATTCGAACTCTCCGAAGTCGAGAGTTCGCATAATTGTAGGTCCGTGTACCCCGGGAAAGCCCGCCGTATTTTTCTATCTGCAAATTATGGAAATAGCTGAAATGAGATTGACACCGGTCTAACAAGCAGAAACACGTATGCTATCGCAATGCCTGATAAATTTCTGTATGCAGCTTTTGAAGGAAGCAGCGTGTAGCAGACACCTCCTAATAAATAATTATGCTATTCGACAATCTGTTATTTACTTTTTATAGCTAGACACTCATAAGCAATTTTGCCTGCTTTATCAATAGAAGAATACTTTAATTGAAGCATTTGTAATATTACTTTGTTTTGGGAAATTTGAGTAACTTAAATGCTCAAGAAAAATTTTTGTAACCAGATACTTTGCTGTTATTAGTATTCCAGTTTCAGAGATTTCTGTTGGATCTTAATCTTTACCATCCGGGTCAATGTTACTCAGTGGATTATCAATAACATAATTATACCCTCTCCACCCCCGGATACTTCTCTCTTAAAGAGTCAACTTGCAACCATTATCCGATAAAGAATCGTAATGTCTTGCTTCAACATAAAGTCTTTTTTAAGAACACGTCCTATTTTTACACTACCTAATTCTTTCAAAGCAGATATCTAAAGTTAAAAAGATATATGACTGTAATTTATTAGCCGGAGATTCTTTTCCCGGTTTTTTATTTTAATAAAAGATACTTGAGTAAGGGTAAAATAATATTTAAATTTTATTTAGGTTTTTGGGTAATAATCCAAGGATCAGAAAAAATCAATGTCAGTGATTCAAGAAGAGAGTGGGATGTTAAGCTTTTGGGAATATACAGCTGGAAATAGGAAAGTCAGAGAAGTAAATCTTCTTTTGATTATCAGGTCACAGAACTAGGCAGATAAGCTCACAAGTATTAATACAATTCCGAAAGCAATAATTATGTGCAGTTTAAGTAATAGTTAGCTAACATAAATAATAGGAATCATAATGGGAAAGAAATTAACAGTATTTTTAATTGATGGTAAAGAATTTGGTCCAAAACTTATTGAAATTGGTAACTGGGTTGGAAAAGGAATTTATTCACCACGTAATTCATTCATAGACCTTCTTAATAAAAGAAACGAATTTAATAATCCAGGTATATATTTTCTAAAATCAAATCCAACAAGCAAATCTTTTAGCGAAAGAATTTATATCGGCGAAGCAGAAAATATTGGTAATAGGATTAAACAGCATCTTGCTGATTCAAACAAAGATTTTTTTGAAATAGCATTTTTTATAAGTAAAGATGAATTATTAACAAAATCGCAAATAAAATATTTGGAAACAAGACTTATTTCATTAGCAAAAGAAGCAAAATCTTCTGAGATTGATAATTCAGCTACGCCTAGTCTCCCGACATTGCACGAAGCAGATATTTCCGATATGGAATATTTCATTGATCAAATAAAGTTTATACTTCCTATAATGGGTTTTAATTTTTTAAAACCCTCAACTATAAAACATGAGCAAACCGAAACTAAAACAAAGGATAAAAGTTTACCGCAATTTCAAATAAGAAACTCAAATTATAAAGCGCAAATGGTAGTGACTGATGATGGTTTTATTATTAGAAAGAATTCGCAAGCCAATAAAAATGTTTCTCCATCAATGACAGATAATTACAAAATATTAAGACAAAAGTTAATTGAAACAAATATTTTGGTGGATAAAGGAGAGTTCTATGAATTTTTAGACGATACAGTTTTCTCAAGTCCAAGTGCAGCATCTAATATTATTTTGGGTAGGCAATCAGCTGGTCCAATCGAATGGGTAAATATAAAAGGGAAAACATATAAAGAAATTATTGAAAACCTACCTGACAATAGTTGCTAATATCATTAAAAAGTAAAAAGCCAAGCCTGAGATAAAGATTAATATTCACTGGTCATAGACAGTCCACCCACGCAGTAGGGTATTGGATGTAGGTGTAGTCTGTTGTTAAATCCAAAATATTTATTGGGTGTGTTAGATTTTTTTATTTTATTTTTTGATAAAGTAGGTAGTATAATTAAATTGTGCAGGAGTATAAAGAATTTTGTTTAAATGGTTAATGAAGAGAATTAGATAATTGCTTTTATGGGGGTATTACAGAAAAGTGATATAGTCTCAAGAGTTGCTAATAGAACCGGGGAGGAATTTAATCTACATGAACTTGATAGCAAATTATTGAATTCCAACGATTTGATTAAAGCAAGTTTAGAATTATGTAATAAGAAAAAAAATTGGGATGATCTAAAGAATATTACTAAAAATTTTATAAATCATAGGGGTGAATTAATTATTTATACAAATATACCTCCCAAACTTAAACATAAACATAAAATACATAGTAAGACTGCGAGAGAAAATATAACACATGATTCCCTTGGTCGTTCAAAAGTAGATTTAGTTGATGCCAGCCTTGATTTATTTAATGAAGAGAAATTTGCCGAAAGAAAAACGCTTCAATTTTATTTTAATCGTGTGGTATTATAGAATTACTAGGGAAGTGATTTTAAAGCTCTATATTATTATATTTATATAATATCTAATTGAATTAAGTGGGAAAGATTCTAAAGTCGATATGGGTGAAAAATAACGAGAGCAACATCCCGATTAGAACACATAATTTATTAAAGATATCTGAAGAAGCAAAATTGGAGCTTACTGAAGAGCAAATATTATTCTTAAATCGCGTTACAAATTTTAATTTAGAGACACGTTACCCGGATTATAAATTAGATTTTTTTAAAAGTTGTACAAAAGAATTCGCTGAAGAAAACATTAAAAAGATTAAAGGTCTATACGAATGTATAAAAGACAAGATATAAATAGTATTATTAGTCGATTTGTTACAATGATATCAGTTGAATTCCCGGTTAAAGGTCTTTATTTATTCGGTTCCTATGCTAATGGTAATGCAGATGAAAATAGTGATATCGATATCGCAATTATTTCTGATAAGTTTGAGGGAAGACGCTTTTGGGATAGAGAAAAATTAGGGAAATACATTATTAAATCCTCATTCGACCTTGAAGTGCATCCTTTTAAAACTGAAGATTTTACTGATGAAGACCCTTTTGTAAAAGAAATTATTAGGACCGGTCAAAAAATTGTCTAAAGTTTTGGGAAGAT
>JAJXTM010000297.1 GCA_021783875.1 Bacteroidota bacterium | reverse complement strand
TGGGTTTATGAGGAAGAATTTGGTCAGGCTCAAGCATGGAATTGGTCTCCCGATAGTAAATATATCGCTTTCTGGCAGTTTGACGAAAGTGCTGTTCCCGAAATTAAAATTACTAATTATGAAGGTTTGCACTCAGATTATGTAAATATTCCTATTCCACAGGTAGGGGATCCAAATCCTAAAGTTAGAATCGGTATTATAAATGTTAAGACTAATTCAAAAATTTGGCTCGACCCCGGCGAAACAAGTGATTTCTATATTCCAAGAATTTATTGGACTAGTGAACCAAATACTTTAGCAATGATAATTCTTAATCGTGCTCAAAATGATATGAAACTATATTTTTTCAATGTCGAAACCGGTAAACGCAGACTGGTGATGGAAGAAAAAAATAATACTTGGGTCGCAATTTTTAATTTTTACACTGATGTAAATGATATGATGTATTTCCCCGAGAATCTTAAACAGTTTTTTTGGGTCTCAGACCGCAGCGGTTATTATCATATTTATCGATATGACTATAACGGAGATTTGATTAATCAGGTTACAAAAGGAAATTGGGACTTAATAAAGGTAACAGGCATCGATTCTAAGGATAAAAAAATATATTACCTCTCTGCAGAAGCATCGCCCCTTGAACAACAACTTTATTCTATAAAATTTGATGGCTCTGATAAAAATAAAATTACAAAGGTTGAAGGATTTCATCAAATTAATATGTCGCCTAATTCGAAATTTTTTATTGATTCTTATTCTAATATAAATTTTCCCAGACAGGTCGATCTTTGTAATAATGATGGAAGTTTATTAAAAAAACTTGAAAATAATTCTTCGGTTGATGAATATATTAAAACACATGAATATTCTCCCAAAATATTGTTTAGTTTTATTACATCAGATTCTGTTAAACTGGATTGCTCTATGATCAAACCGGTAAATTTTGATTCAACAAAAAAATATCCGGTAATATTATCAATTTATGGCGGCCCTGAATCACATTCTGTCTATAATTCTTTTGAATCATACGGATGGAATGAATATCTGGCTCAGCAAGGATATATAGTTGTCGATGTAAACAATAGAGGAAATGCAAATTATGGCAGTGCATTTATGAAAATAGTTTATGATCAGCTTGGGAAATGGGAAAGCCATGATTTCGTCGAGACCGCTCATTATTTATCAAAACTATCTTATGTCGATTCTTCAAATATGGCAATTATGGGTACGAGTTATGGCGGTTATAGCACAGTTTTTACAATGCTGACTCATCCGGGAGTATTTAAAGTGGGTATTGCAAATTCAGCCGTTACCGATTGGCGCTTATATGATGATATTTATACAGAACGCTATATGAATTTGCTGGATTCCAATAAAGCTGGCTATATTCAAAGTGACGCTATGACGCATGCTGCAAACCTCAAAGGTAAATTATTGCTTATTCACTCAACTATGGATGATAATGTTCATGTCCAAAATACTATGCAGCTATTAACTGCGCTGACAAATGCAGGAAAAGATGCAGAATTAAGGATCTATCCTCCGGGTGCTCATGGAGCTGCCTATAGCTTAGGCAGCTATACGCTTATGCTTGAAGTTTATGATCATTATCTAAATAGAAACCTTAAAGGTCAGTGTAATCAGCCAAATATTAATAGCAATTAAAAAATATTAAATTATCAATTGCCATTTGGTATTACTTCATCTGTAGTGTTAATTGGAATTTTTAAAATGTACTCTTTGTTATTTTTATTTATTAAAGAAATATCACGAAGCCAAGGATTATAGTACTTTAATATTTTATAATTTATATTATGAGCTATAGCAAAATCTGCCCAATTATCTATAGTAGTATCAACTTTAATGTAAGTAGTATTAAGAGGCGTATATAAGTCTTCGGATTTTAAATAATATCCGTACTTTTTTGCATCGCTATAAATAATTTTCATTGCAAGAATTCTTGCAACATAGCGCATAGTTTCGTCACTCAATATTAAATTATAATAATCAGAGGATTTTTCCCGCTCTATTTGTTTTTTCATCCCATTAAATCCCATATTATAGGTCGCTGCTGCTAGTGTCCAATTATTAAAAGTATTATGAGCATCTATTAAATATTTGCATGCTGCTTCAGTAGCCTTTTCTACATTATACCTTTCGTCTACCTGATCATCAACTTCTAAATCATATTTTTTTGCCGCATCAGCTGTAAGCTGCCAGAAACCGACTGCTCCTGCAGAAGAGGATACATTAGATAGATTGCTTTCTATCAATGCAAGATACTTAAAATCATCAGGGATGTTATATTTCTTTAATATAGGCTCAATAATTGGGAACCATCTGTTAGCTCTTTTCATGCCTAATATTGTCGATGAAAACCAATAAGTATTTACTATTAATTCTCGGTCAATTCGCTCTCTTACTTCAAAATCATTTAGTGGGACTTTCTCACCGGCAAAAGAAAGTGATTTCGGTATTTCAGGTGAAGTGATTTTAAATGGTAAAAGATTATTAATATCTAAAATTGTTTTTGTACTGTCCTGAACTTTGTTTATTCCAACCAAAAAAACAGTCGCAAAAACTATTCCGCCTCCTAGAAGAAAATATAATAATTTTGAATCGGAAAATTTTTTAATAAATGATTTTATCATAATTCAATATTTTATTTTGATCTAATTTAAGAAAAAATAAATGAAAAATAGAAAGGCAGATAGAAAAGTATTATAAAGCAATTCCACTTCACAACAAATGTGAAGTGGAATGCTGTAATTAAATTTAACCTAAATAGGCTTTTAAATTTTTGCTTTTTGAAGGGTGTCTTAAACTTCTTATGGCTTTCTCTTTAATCTGGCGAACTCTTTCGCGAGTCAAATTAAAGCGCTCACCGATTTCTTCTAATGTTGCGGATCGTTCGCTGTTTATACCAAAATACAGTCTCAATACATTAGCTTCTCTTTCACTCAATGTAGATAAAACAGTTTCAACTTCGCTTTTAAGTGATTCATGCATAAGTTTAACATCTGGAGCCGGCTGCTGTTCATTTGGCAGAATATCAATTAAACTATTCTTATCATCATCGCCGGAAAACGGTGCATCCATTGAAACATGTCTACCGTATAGTTGAAGCGTATCTGCTACTTCTTCGGCTTTCATATCTAATTCAGTTGCTAATTCTGCGGCGCTGGGCTTTCTTTCAAATTCTTGCTCCAGCTTAGAATAAGCTTTGCCTAGTTTGTTAAGTGTACCTACACGATTTAAAGGAAGTCTTACCATTCTTGATTGTTCTGCAATTGCTTGCATGATAGATTGCCTTATCCACCATACTGCATAAGAAATAAATTTAAATCCTCTGGTCTCGTCAAATCTTTCTGCAGCTTTAATCAAACCCAGATTTCCTTCGTTAATTAAATCGCCCAAAGATAGTCCCTGGTTTTGAAATTGTTTAGCAACACTAACTACAAATCTTAAATTTGCTTTAGTTAGAGATTCCAGAGCGCGCCGATCGCCTTTTTTAATTCTTTTAGCAAGCTCAATTTCCATATCTGGCGTAATTAAGTCAACTTTACCGATCTCAAGTAAATATTGATCAAGCGATTTGCTTTCCCGGTTTGTAAATTGCTTTGTTATTTTCAAATTTAGCTTAC
>JAJXTM010000030.1 GCA_021783875.1 Bacteroidota bacterium | reverse complement strand
CTGGATAATAAAGAAGATAGCAATTCAGCTAGGTAAATTTGTAAGAGGATGGATTTTTGATGCAACATTCGTAGGGACAGCCTGCGGGCTTGGATATTATGCAATCGGGGTACACAATTCATTTCCTTTAGGAGTAATATCGGGGCTTGGTCATCTAGTTCCTTATTTTGGTCCAATAATCGGAGGAGTTCCGGCAATAGCCTTTTCAATTATACAGAACGGCAATCTTTCGCAAGTACCTTTAATAGTAGTAATGATAATTGTCATTTATTTTTTAGACAATGGCATAGTGCAGCCGATAGTATTTTCTAAAAGTGTGGATATGCATCCAGTAGTAATAATTATACTAATTATAGCAGGGAGTCAGTTATCAGGTATATTTGGAATGTTGTTTGCGGTACCTGCAGCAACTGTAATTAGGACAGCATCGAAGGAGATGTATTTTGCTTATAAAAACTATAAAATAGCAAAGCTATAAATAATAATTATTCAATCAGAAGTTTTTTAATTATTTCCACTGAATTTATCCCCTCGGCTTCGGCGCTAAAATTTGTAATAATACGATGTCTAAGAGTCGGGATCATAGCAAATTTCACATCGTCTATATTAGGAGTAAATCTACCTTCAATAATTGCTTTAGTTTTTGCGGCTAAGATTAAATATTGAGAAGCACGAGGGCCGGCGCCCCAGCTAATCCAATTTTTAATAAACTGAGGTGAATGGGTGTTATCAGGTCGAGTTTTATTGACAATATTTACAGCAAATTCGATTACATTTTCTGCGACCGGAACTTTTCTCACCAAATTTTGAAAATCGATTAATTCATGAGCACTAACGACTTTAGATACTTCCGGTATATAATTGCTAGTTGTAGTCTGCACTATTTTGATTTCTTCACTAAGGGAAGGATATCCGAGCCATAAATTGAACATAAATCGGTCGAGTTGAGCTTCAGGAAGGGGATAAGTACCCTCTTGTTCGATAGGATTTTGAGTAGCCAAAACAAAAAAAGGTTCATTTAAAGAATAAGTAGTTCCGGCTGTAGTGACTTTATGTTCCTGCATAGCTTCCAACAGTGCAGATTGAGTTTTAGGAGGAGTTCTATTAATCTCATCAGCCAAAACGACATTCGCAAAAATAGGACCGGGAATAAACTTAAAATTTCTTTGTTTAGAAAGCGGATCTTCTTCGACCAATTCAATTCCGGTAATATCGCTAGGCATGAGGTCTGGGGTAAACTGAATTCTTTTAAAGCTAAGGTGCATAACTTCGGCAAGAGTTTTTATCAGCAAAGTTTTAGCAAGTCCAGGTACGCCGACTAAAAGGCAATGACCTCTGGCAAGGAGAGAAATCAGGAGTTGGTCAATTATTTCGTCCTGACCGATAATAACCTTACCGATTTCATTTTTAATATTTTTGATAGTATCATTAAGGTTTTCGACAAGCAGGACGTCGTCACCGGAGGCATTGTTAATTTTCAATTTAAAATCCTTTTAATTAATGCGCAAACAAGTTACAATAAAATTTTCCAATAGATTTTATTTTTCAAGCTTTCAATCCAGGCTTGGTATTTATTTTGTTTTTTAAATTGATCCGCAAGTTTCTGAATTTCATTATAATCAGTAGAAAGATTAGCCTGATGTTGAGGAATTCTATTTTCTAAGAGCACGATATGGTAACCATAATAGCCTTTACCATAGTCTACACGTTTAGGAAAGCTAATTTCGCCGACTTTCAATTTGGAAACAATATCCAGCATAGAGGCATCGAGTTGATTCAGGTAAAAGGTGCCTAGGTCGCCGCCAAAGGGGGCTGATTCCTTATCATTACTGTATTTTTTAGCATAGTCACTAAATTTCCCTTTACCGTTAATGACACTATCCCTAAGATTAGAGAGCAGTTCGATAGTTTTTAAGTCTGCGTCATCGCCAGTTTTAATTTTAATTAAGATATGCCTGACATGAATTTTATCACCTCTTCTTTCAATCATTTGGATAATATGAAATCCGACTGGAGATTCCACCACATTAGAAAGTTCACCAGGTTTAAGGGCGAAAGCAGCTGCTTCAAATTCAGGGTAGAAAACCCCTTTGCCAACCCATCCTAAATCCCCACCAGCGCTTGCACTACCAGGGTCTTCAGAATATTTTTTAGCCATTTCAGCAAAATCAGCACCGTGTTTAATTGAATCCAGAATAGCATCAGCTTTTTTTCTATAAATTTCTTTCATTTTATCAGAAGCTTTAGGGACAATAAAGATATGTGCAATTTTGACTTTTTCGGGAATAACGCCAATGCTATCTTTATAGGTATCAAAAAACTTTTGAACTTCGAGAGCAGTAGCAGAAACGCCTCCGAATTTTTTTTCTTCCAGTTTTTGAACCATTAATTGTTTACGGATCGGGTCTTCAAGTTGACGTTTAATTTTTTCAATACTCATTCCGTAAATTTGTTCAACTTTTTCTTTGGAGCCATACTGCTGCTCAAAGTATTGAATTTGGTAATTAACGCGATTATTGACTTCATCATCAGAAACCTCAATTGAGTCTAATTGAGCCTGAGCATAAGCAAGTTTATCATCTATCATAGTATTAAGGACTTGTTTCTCTAAGCCGGGAGTAGACGGATCAATTTTTTTCTGAGCCGAAATAATTTTCACCTGATAGTCAACCTCACTTTTAAGTACAATTTCATTATCGACGATAGCAGCAATTTTATCTACAACTTCCTGAGAATAAATATTCAGAGCGGCGATTAAGATTACAAAAACAATTTTAAATTTCATCGTATTCCTAGTTTTTAATTTCTATATTATTGTTTGAATAAAGATCGTTAATATAACTTTTAAAATTATCATTTTTCAATTGGGATATAAGTCTTTTTTCTGCTATATCTTTAGATACATTGAACGGGAGAATGGTTCCTTTGTTAAATTTTTGTAATTCCTGAACGACAGTAAAATATCCGGGTTGAAAATTCAGCACAATACTAACTTCCTGCGGAGATAAATCAGATACGATTCTTTGAAGCGGGGCAGGATAAATCTGCGATTCATTGAGTAGTATAGCTGTTTTAACCTTCGTAATAGACGAATCATTTTTAAAGATATTAAGGGCTTTATTCCAATCACTTTCCAGAATTAAAGATCTAAATTTAATTGCATCATTTTCATTATTAAAGTCGATCAGATTTAAAAAATAAGAATCCTGGAAAACCTGAAATTCATTTTGATGTTTATTATAGTAATCTTCAATATCTTTTTGTTCAAACTTTGGCTTATTAGAGTCAAAAAAATTCCGGATCAATAAGGAAACAGCAAGTTCTTTTTTTTCATTTTGGAGGATAACATTAAAGTCATCATCTTTTAAGATACCTTTTTTTTCTGCTTCTTGATACAACACTTCCTGATTAATCCAATTACGGATAATTTCATTACGATAAAAGTTTTTCTCACTTTCGCTATTAGCGAAGGAGGAAAATTCTTTTTGAGTTAAATAATGATTATTAACTCGTGCAATATAATTTTTTTTCTCCTTTTCTTTAGAGCAGCCATTAATAAATGTCAACACACAAAAGAAAGCTATGAGACAATTAGTCTTATTTGAATGCTTTAGTAAGTTCGTCATAAAATATTTGTGGTTTATACAGTTTTCGCAAGCTTTGGACATAATCATTTTCCAATCTTTTACTTTCAGCATCTTGAAAAGCTCCTGTGACTTCGGCTTTAGCTTCCTCAAAAGTTTTTAATTGAGAAGGTTTGCGATCATTCAATAAAACGATAGAATATCCGCCGTTAGATTCAAAGACATTAGAAAAATCTCCAGGCTTCTTCAAAGAATTTGCGATTTCGGACAATTGAGAAGAAGTAACGTCTTGAAATCCCCAGTTTCCTTTTTTCGCTTTAAGTCCGGGGCGTTCAGTATATAAACCAGCGAGAGAGTCGAAATTTGCGCCATCTTTTAATAATTGATAATAATGGTTGCAAGAAGAGTCAGAGGTACAGAATATTTCAGAATAATTAACCTGGGGAGTAGTTTTATAATTATTTTTAGTTGATAAATAAAAGTCATACAATTTAGTAGAATCAATTTTAATTTTATTCCAAACTTCCTGATTCTGGAGTTTAAAGATATAGATACCTTCTTTATAATTATTCATAAGTGCGGCGAACTCGCTATCGGTTTTATCAAGGTTAAGAGCATCTTCTTCGAGTATCACATCGTCGCTAATTTTTTTAAGAGCGGAAGATAAGATTTCGGCACTTGCATTATGGTTAGCATAATCAGAAATGGAGCCTAATCTATCCCAAAAATCGCCTGCAGTTTCATATTTATTATCATAAGAAAATATTTCGAGGTTTTTAATTTTATCTATATTTTCGCAAGGTTGACCAATTTTAGAAGTATCGGCATTACCAATTAGAGCGGCAAAATTCTTTTCATTTAAGCGATAGTTGTAATCTCTTTTAAGTTTTGCGACAAGAGAGTCATACTCTTCCTGATACCTAATACGTTGAAACAATTTTTTGAGGTTATCTTTGTCCTCTTCAAATGAAGGGTATGGTTTTTTGCCGGTTAGTTTTATAATATGGTAACCATAGCTAGTTTTCACAATATCAGAAATATCGCCGATATTTTTAAGATCAAAAGCAGCGACAGCGAAAGGTTTCATCATCATACGCATTTCAAAGAAACCAAGATCACCGCCACGTTTTTTAGAGCCAGGATCGTCAGAATACTTTTCTGCCAATCTAGCAAAATCAGCGCCGTGTTTAAGCTGGTACATAACAGTATCTATTTTAGCGAGGGCTTTAGAAGAATCTATTTTACCGGCAGAATCGGCAAAAGCAGCAAGAATGTGGCTTGCGCGAATTTCGGGGACTCTAACTCTCTTATCCGTAACTTTAATAATATGATAACCAAAAGGGCTTTTAACAACTTCAGGGTAAATATGACCCGGTTCAGTTGAATAAACTGCATCTTCGAATTGTGATGGAAGTTGCCCAGCAGTTATATAATAAAGATCGCCTCCATCCTTTTTCGAATATAAATCTTGTGAGTATTTCTCTGCCATTTTGTTAAAATCAGCACCATTTTTTAGACTATCCAATACTTCATTAGCTAAAATTTTTGCATGTTCCCAGCCGCTTGAATCAGGGCGGAACATAATATGACTAACCCGATATTCCCATTTTCTTCTTTCATACAATTGTTTAATGCCGGGATCGACGATTTGTTTTTCTAGGATATAGCTAACACCCACTTTCTTTTTATAGTCGGTTAATTCATTGCTAATTGAAGTATCCTGATCATAACCTCTAATGTAGGCATCGCGGAGTTTCATTTTAAAATCCACATAGAGGTTAAGAAAGTTTTTAAGTTTATCAAGGCTATCTTTTTTAGCGATATCATAACCGCCTACGTTATTAGCATAAGCAGACTCGAAATCTTTCATTGTAACTTTTTGATCGCCGAATTTCGCTAACACTATTTGAGAATGTTCGGGTGCGCATGACACGAATAGGACTGATAAAAGAATCGAGAATAAAGCTGCAATTCGTAAATACATTTATAGTTTCTCCTATGAATAAAGATTTGTCAAAAAATGGCTGGTTATTTTAGTAATAGAGACTTTGAAAATCAAGGTAATAGAATTCCTTTTATTTTAATTAAAAATTATTTAATGGTGGTACCGTTTTTAACATTATTCGGAACAGACAAAACGATTAAGTTATTATCAACATCTTCGGCGGCAAGAATCATTCCGTTAGATTCGTGACCCATTAATTTAGCAGGTTTAAGGTTGGAGACCATAACGACTTTTCTCCCAATTAAATCCTCCGGGGAATAGAATTTAGCGATACCGGAAATAACTTGTCTTTCTTCGTTATCCAATTTCACTTTTAATTTTAGTAATTTTTCACTTTTTTCCAATTTTTCAGCGCTAATAACTTCAGCAACCGATAATTTAATTTTTGAAAAATCGTCAATAGAGATGAGATCATCTTTATTGATATTGTTTTTAGAATCAGAGGCATTTAATTTTTCCATTTGCAGCTCGATTATTTCGTTTTCAATTTTAGGGAAGATTATTTTAGGTTGATTAAGAACATGACCAACAGGTAAATTTTCTTTACCGCATTTATCCCAATCAGTTTTCGAAGAATTCAAGATATTAAAAATCTCTTTTGAGGAGAAGGGTATGACTGGTTCAAATAATTCAGCCAATGTATAAATTATTTGGAGGCAGACATAGAGAGTAGAGCTACATTTATCTTTATTTGAATTAACAGTTTTCCAAGGTTCGGAATCGTTGAAATATTTATTTCCGGCTCTAGCGAGGTTCATAATTTCCAAGACGCCGTCGCGGATTTTATAAGATTCAAAGAGTTTAGAAACTTTTTCCGGGTACTCTGAGAGCAAAAGCAACATATCCGAATCGATTTTATCAACAACTCTTTTATCTGGGACTTTTCCATCAAAATTTTTAAATACAAAGGTAAGAGTACGATTAATAAAATTGCCGAGGATATCTGCAAGTTCGCTATTATTGCGTGTTTGAAATTCTTTCCAATAGAAGTCAGTATCGCGGCTTTCGGGGAGATTAGCAGCGAGAGTATATCTTAAAGGATCCGGTGGAAAGGTATTAAGAAAATCCCAGACATCAATACCCCAATGTCTACTTTTAGAAAACTTTTTGCCCTCAAAATTCAGGAATTCATTAGCTGGAACATTTTGGGGGAGGACATACTTATCATTCTGACCGTCATTCCAAGCCATAAGAATAGAGGGAAAAATGATACAATGAAAAACGACATTATCCTTACCGATAAAAGCCACATACTTTGTATTTTCGTTTTGCCAATAATCCTTCCATAAATTTTTATTACCTAATTTTTCAGAAAGTTCTTTAGTAGAAGATATGTATCCAAGGACAGCTTCAAACCAGACATAAAGGACTTTCCCCTGAGCCGAGTCGATAGGGACTTTTATTCCCCAATCTAAGTCTCTAGTAATAGCGCGATCTTCTAAACCATCCTTAAACCATCCCCGGCAATATTGTAAGACATTTTCTTTCCATCCATATTTATTATTCATTTCGTTTATATAATCTTCGAGGCGTTTTTGGTATTGACCGAGAGGAAAGAACCAATGAGAAGTTTCTTTTAGGACAGGCATTTCACCGGTTATTTTACTTTTAGGGTTTATTAGTTCATGAGGTTGATATAAAGCTCCGCAGTTTTCGCATTCATCGCTTCTAGCTTCTTCAAAACCGCAATTCGGACAAATGCCTTCGACGTAGCGATCAGGTAAAAACATTTTAGCTTTTTCGTCATAGAATTGAATGGATTTTTTTTCTTTTAAAATACCTCGGTTATAGAACTCAAGAAAAAATTCTTTACCTGTTTCATGATGAACGGAAAGGCTAGTACGGGAGTAATTATCGAAGCTTATACCTAATTTATGGAAAGCTATCTTATTTTGATTATGAAAGCGATCAATTATTTGTTGAGGTTTTACGCCTTCATTATCAGCAGTAATAGTAATCGGAACTCCATGTTCATCAGAGCCGCAGATGAACAAGATATTTTCTCCATTTAATCTTTTATAGCGGACATAAATATCAGCCGGCAGATATGCACCGCTAATATGGCCAAGGTGAATTCGTCCATTTGCATAGGGAAGAGCAGCAGTAACCAGAATTTTTTCTTTAATCAAATTGTACCCGGTAATTAAAAATTTAATTATTAAATATACGGATTTTTTCACTATCAATTAAAAGGAATAATAAAGACCAAGCATTCAAATTTGTTGTGATTAACCGGTAAAATTCAATCATTTACCGAATATGTATTTCTAAATGAGAAACAATGTATTAGATTCATATCAAGAAATTAATACAATAAAATTTTGTTATTAAATTAATTTAAATGAAAGAATAAGGAAAAAAAATGAATATAAATGACAGGTCATCTGGAAGCAGAGTATTTTTAGGTTTATTATTAATACTCATTGGGGGTTTTTATTTATTAAGCACTCTTAATTTAATATCTTTTAATGTAGGACATATAATTTTTTCTTTGCCATTTTGGTGCGTTATTTGGGGTACAGTCATTTTAAGAAGTTCTCATAATAAAGCATTGGGATTATTATTAGTCTTCCTAGGGGCATTATTTTTAATTCCCAGGATTTTACCCACCGTTCCATATAACAGTAATATATTTTTCCCTGTAACATTAATCGCATTTGGGGCATATATTATATTTAAGAGAAACATTAATTGGCATCAATGGCATAATAAATTTAATAAACAAGTAAGTTCAGATAGAATAGATGATGTGGCTATTTTTGGTGGAGGGCATAAAGTTATAATAACAGAGAATTTTAGTGGAGGAAATATTACAGCGATATTCGGGGGATCCGAAATTGATTTATCGAATTGTAAATTAGCAGAAGGAGAGAATGTTATAGACGTTCTGTTAATGTTCGGCGGAACGAGTATATTTGTGCCAAAGGAATGGAATATTAATGTAAATGTTACACCATTATTCGGGGGTTTTTCAAATAAATGGCGAAGAAATTTCAGCGGACCATTTGATACAACTCATACATTAGTTATAAAAGGAGTCGCAATTTTCGGGGGCGGTGAAATAAAATATATTTAACCTAGCTTTATAATAACTTATGTCAAATAATCCCATATTAAGTAAAAAGACAAATTTAATTTTCTATTTTATATTTTGGTTAATAGCAGGAACAATAAGCTTTAGCTTATTTCATTTTGAACTCAAAGTAAATTTTGAAACTGCATTAATTGACAATATAATATTTAGTCTAATATTATGCGGATTAGGGATAAGCTTTTGGTATCCAGCCAAGTACATACAAATTGAGAGCAATAAATTTCTAATAATTGTTGTAGATCATTTATTAGGGGGGATAATTTCTTCCATAATTTGGTTATCGAGCGGATTCTTTATAATAGTATATGTACTTAATTATAGCGATGGATACACTGCATTTTTTTACAATACAATTGTTTGGAGATTTGCAGTAGGAAATTTATTTTATTATATGATCACATCATTTTATTATCTAATCATTTATTACAATAATTTTCAGGAAAAAATCATACAGGAATCGGAATTAAAAAGCCTTATAACAGAAGCAGAAATTAAAACATTAAAGTTTCAAATAAATCCACATTTTATTTTCAACAGTTTAAATTCAATAAGCGCACTAACCACAATAAATCCTGATAAAGCGCGAGAAATGATACTAAAGCTAGCCGATTTTCTTCGTTTTACACTTGCAAACAATGAACGGCAAAAAAACCCTTTCGAAGAAGAATTAAAGAATATCAAACTGTACCTTGAAATAGAGAAGATCCGATTTGAAGATAAATTTGAATTTATTGAAGAAATTGACGATTGTTGTAATAAAGTTCAGATTCCGAATATGATATTACAGCCGATATTTGAAAATGCTATAAAGCATGCAGTATATGAGACACTTTACAGGATAAATTTGAAAATGACATGTAAAAAAGAAGAGGATTATTTGAAAATCTCCATTGAAAATAATTATGATTACAAATTATCATCGAAAAAAGGGACAGGAATTGGTTTGCAAAACATTGAAAAGAGGTTAAAGCTTATATATGGATCGGATAATTTATTAAAAATTGAAAAAAGTAATAATTTATTTTTAGTTATGCTTTACATACCACTTAACTGTAAATAAATATAAATAAGACATTACAAGGACTTTAGTGTTGGATAAAGTAAAAGTATTAATAATTGACGATGAAAATCTAGCCAGAGAAATTATAAAGAAATATTTAGTAGGTAATGAAAAGATATTTATAACTGGTGAATGCACGAATGGATTTGACGGAATTAAGAAAATAAATGAAGAAAAGCCAGATATAGTATTCTTAGACATACAAATGCCAAAAATTAATGGGTTTGAAATGTTAGAGCTTATAGAAGAGCCGCCGATTATAATATTTACCACTGCATTTGATCAATATGCATTAAAAGCATTTGAAGTGAACGCAGCAGACTATCTCTTAAAGCCGTATTCGAAAGAAAGATTTGACGATGCACTTGAGAAAGCAATAATTAATTTTAAGAATAAAACCTCACAATCTTATATAATAAAGAATCTGATAAAGAGTATCGATGCAAAGTCACCTTATTTAGACAGAATAGTTATAAAAGATTCATCAATAATAAATATAATCCCAATTGAAGACATAAAATATATAGAAGCACAGGACGATTACGTAATGTTATATTGTTTCGGGGGAAAATTTCTTAAGCAGAAGACAATGAAATTTTATGAAGAGCATTTAAACCCAAATCAATTTGTAAGGATACATCGATCGTATATAGTACCATTAAAAGGGATAAAGAGAATTGAATTAGCCGAAAAGAATACTTATCAAGTTAAATTAGAAGATGACATCAGACTGCCTGTCAGCAAAAGCGGTTATGACAAATTGAAGGAAATATTGAAATAAAAAAAAGCTGTTGATTGCAATCGTAATTTATTTGGAAATTCAAAAACTTCATCCTCATTAAAGAAGCTACAAATAAGTCATCAAACAACAGCTTAAATATTTAGTGACAATCATCATGCCAAAAAAAGATGTGTAAATATTGCAAAATTCGTTTAATTTTTAACTATATGGAGACTTATAGTGGAAAATATTACGCAATTGAATAAAAATGGAGTAAAAAAGATTTTAATTTGATTTAGCAGTCAGCCCGACAATAAGGTCGAATAGAACTGAGAAATTATTATGAGCTTTTATGAGGCCCCAAAAGTGGCTAGGCGGATCAATATCAAAGTCACTCATTTTCAATAATTTTTCGCCGACGAGGCGGAAGTCACCGTTTTTAAGGCGCATAACTTTCACGCTGATATTAACTTTTTTAGTAATGCCTGCAATAGTTAAATTGCCGAGGGTAGCCAAGACGGACCATCCGGATGAATCAATATTTTCGGCAATATTGGCATTAATGAGGCTATATTTAATAATAGGGAATTCGGTAGTTTTCATAGCGCGATACAGATCTTGGTTCATTGCATCCATACCGCAATCGAGGTTACGGGAAAGGATAGTTAAAATAACCTCATCTTGATTATTATTAGAATTAGAATTCTGTTTAAGCTTCTGCTCTAAATTTATAGTAGAATGCAAATATGCAACACCCTTAACCAATCTGGCTTGACAGCGGAAATTATTTAGAGTTGAAGTTCCCTCGATCCAGATTCTACTACCTTCTTTGGTAACATATTCTAATATATTCTTTTGCTGCGGATAGGCGACGGTAAAAGCCAAAGAGAAAAATATCACGGACAGAATAATTTTTTTCAAATATATCCAATCAAATTCAAAATATTAAACAACAAGTTATTGAAAAAGTAAAATTAGCAAGTTTTAGTTAAATTTTAGCAATAAAAATCACAAATAAAAATTTTGAATTTAAAATTAAATCGGAAAAAGTAAAATAATTATTGGTAAAGAGAGAAAATAATAAAGCAATTGAGTTAATATGGAACAAAAATGGCTTGGCATGAGGAAGGGGAAAAATCACCAAGCCAACATAGGAGCTAGCTATGCAATGTTTACGGATTATTGATATCTTTTTGTCGAGTATGGCAATCGCTGCAAAGCATATTTTTCCATGAATTGCCAATATTAACTGGGTGAATATATTGAACGCCGGAAAGGGAGACTTCCGGTTTCTGGTCACCGATTTGCTGCGACAAAATAACATGGCAGGTATTACAATCATTGGAGATAATCCTGCCATCAGAGCTTACGTGTTTGCCGTCGTGGCATCTAAAACAGCCGGGAGAAAAAATATGACCTATATTATCAGGAAATTTATGCCAACTAGCATTCATATAGGGGAAATAATTATTTGAATATATTTTTTGAATTTGGGTAATAGCGTTTTCAATATTTTTATTTTTACTTTTAAAAATATCCGGATAATTAGCCTGATAGAATTCTTCAACAATAGTCTTAATACTATCTAATGCTATATCAGTAGAAGAATAGCCTTTATCTAAAGCAATAACGGAAATGCTTTTAATATAAGGTAATGAGGGATCGACCCATCCAGCAGCCATAATATTATTCATGGAAATAGAAGGAGGATTATATCTATGAGTTGCTCTATTATGGCAATCAATACAATCCATATTACGGTATTCTCCTGTTTTTAATTCTTGATTAGAAATTTTAACATTTTTGCTGCGATAAATAGTTTCTTTACCGGTAATCAGTGATTTAGATTTGACCCAAGGGATAATTTGTCTTTCTCGATCAGTTGCCAAATAGGTAATTTGATTGGAAATATTCATATGCCAATGAATACCGGAAGTAACTCCGGTTTCAGAATTTCCGCCGCCTATTTTTAGAAGCATAGATAAAGTCATTTTAGTGTTATTTTCATCAGATAAATAATAAGTGTCAGTAATTTGTTTCTCTCCATAGAATACTTTAGGCCAATGACATTGTTCGCAAGTTTCTTTAGCCGGGCGAAGATTACTAATTGGGGCAGAAATAGGGCGGGGAAATTTATTAAATAAAACAGAATAAACCTGATAACTTCCTGATACTTTCGACTTTACAAACCATCCAGCGCCGGGTCCAATATGACACATGACGCATCCTACTCTTGAGTGGGGAGAATTTTTATATGCTGTATATTCCGGTTCCATTACCTTATGGCAAATAGTACCGCAGAAAGCATCGGATTCGGTATATTCATAAGCTTTGAAGCTCCCAAAAGCAGTAAAAGCGATAAGAATGATTGTACCGAAAGCAAAAATAAGAAAAGCTCTTTTTTGTTTTACATCATTAAGGTCAATAACAGGGAGAAGTCTATTTCTTATTTTGCCTAATTTTTCCAGATGGTGTTCTCTTAGAATACCATAAGCGATTGCTAAAAGTCCAATGATTAGAAAAATAGGTAAGATAATAAAAGTTAAAATACCTGCATAAGGTTTATTATTTGAGTTAAAGGCTTCAATAATTGAAAGGAAAACAATCAATCCGAAGCTTAACAGAGCCAAACCGGTTCCTAAAAGCGTTGTTGGATTATAAAATGAAGACGGTAGTTTTTTTCTCATTTTTATAAACTCTGCTTATTATTTATAGACAAATATCATAGCATAAATGATCCAAACAATTATGCTTAAACCCAATGATAAAGCAATCCAACCAAAGATTCTAATTGATTTTAAAACTATATCCGGATATGGTTCAACGAGATAATTTTCTAATTCGCCTTTTTCGAGAAGTTCTTTATATTCAGCTGGGCGATCAAGTTTAAATTCTTCTAGGGGCATACGACCAGAAAAAATCACAATATCCATCGGAAACTTTTCAGGACGTAAGTGGGTATTAAAGAAATGGACAGTAAAAATGAAACCTGTAGCAAGTAGGGCTTCATCGCTATGAATAATGGTAGCAACATTGATGACCCAGCCTGGTAAAACGCTTGTTAAAACTTCAGGGAACCACAAGGTAATTCCGGTAGAACCAATGACAAAGATACCCCAAAAGACGGCGAAATAATCAAACTTTTCCCAGTACGTCCAGCGACCATATTGAGGGCGTTCGCCTTTTCCCAAGAACCATTTAATTGATCCGATAAAATCTTTAAGATCTTTTTTGTTAAAGAGTAAACTATTATGATTAAACAATAATGCTTTCCACGATTTATATTCTTTCTTTTTTAATTTTGTCAGTCCGATAAGATGGATTACAAAAATACTCACCATAACGATAGCAAAGAAGCGATGAATATAACCGGCTGATTCAAAACCACCAAAAAGGTGAGACAGGATAGCCGCCCAACCGGTATAGGAAAATTTTAATGTCATACCGGTGAGTGCGAGGCTAATAAAGCTAACAATCATTAAAATATGCAGAACTCGATTTAATCTAGTAAACCTTTGGAACTGCAATTTAACTTTCAATTTTGAATTTAGGTTATAAGGATCCATAATCATATCAACAATTTTTTACGAAATTATTCATTTTTTTCATCACTTATTTGACCATCTTCTTTTTCATCTAAGTTCGAGTTCTCTGATAAAATTTTCTTAAGTTCTTTTCTATACTGAAGGGAACGGGGAAGCCAAAGTAAAGTATGCAATCCAGCAATAAAAAATGTACCAACCAAAAGGCCGGTCATGCTCCAAAAAGTCCAGAACATAATTGGATATTTAACCGGTTCATGGTGGGTAGCGTGAGTAAAGTAACCAGCAAATTGCCTAGTAGCGCCCTCATGACATTTTTTGCATGTTTGAACTTTGTTCTGAAAACTTAAATGTGATTTTGGGTTTTCGACCGGCAAAATATCATGGGAGCCATGACAATCCCAGCATTTAGCAGTTTGAGAATAGCCCAGGCGAGAGACTTGACCATGATAGGTTTCGAAATAGGATTCAGCATACTTTTTATGGCAATTGCCGCAGATATTCATGATTTCTAATCTAAAACCGGCAGCATCAGTTCTAGTAATTTGATGAGCACTATGACAATCATTACAAACGGGAAGTTTCTTTTTAGTATTAGTGATATTTGGAGAATGGACACTATTTTCAAGTTGTTTTTCAATACCATAGTGGCATTTCCCGCAAGTTGAAGCAATATTTTTCCGGTTAACACTAGAATTAGGATCGGAGTGAGGGAGTTCACTATGAGCAGTATGGCAATCAGTGCAAGTAGCAGTAATAGTAAGACCGCTTTTCATTAAACCTTTTCCGTGAATACTTTCAGTATAATTCGCAACGATATTATGTTCAGTACCTTTATATCTGACAGCTGCTTTTTCACCGGTTCTATGGCAAGAACCGCAAAGGTTCGGAATATTAGTAGGAAAGGTTGAGGATGACGGATTAACTCTTGAAAGAACTTCATGAGAGCCATGACAATCTTCGCAAGTAGGGGCATTAGGATCATTTTTTGCAAAAAGTTGTCCGTGAATACTCTTAGTATATTGATCACCCTCATCAGCATGGCAAATAGAGCAATCAACCTTAGGAGAAATTCCCGAGCAAGGGCGCATTAAGGATGGGTTAACTGTATTATGGCACTGACTACAAGAAATATTCATATGAACTGAATTCTGCAATTTAGCGACATCGACAAACATTGAACTACCATCGGCGGATTTTAGATTAGATCTGCCATGACAGCTTAAGCAATCCTGATTAGCAACACTTTCCTTATATAGAACATCTTTAATTTTATGGGGAACATGGCAATCTGTACAAACAGGAAGAGTGTTAGGAGCCTGTTCCCAGAGTTTACCTTTAATAATTTTTCTATGAACGATTTCAATTTCCTGATGGCACTTTGTGCAAGTAGCAGAGATATTTTTTCTAGAAATAGACGATTGTGGATCGCTTGGGGGAAGTATTTTATGAGCGGAATGGCAAGAAGCGCAATTAGCAGCTACTGAAAGACCTTTTTGTAGCAGGCCGACTCCGTGAATGCTTTCGGTATAATTTTCCAAAATATGATTTTGCGGGATATGCCTTTGAATTTGGACTTTTGTACCTTCCCGATGACAGGAGCCGCAAACAAAAGGAATTTTAATAGGAGCAACAGCAGAGTGAATATCTTTGACAGGGAGGATTTCATGCGAACCATGGCAATTTTGGCAGCGAGGAGCAAGAGGATCGCCTTTAGCGACTGCTTTTCCATGAATGCCTTCCGAATATAATTTTTGTTCATCATCATGGCAGGGGACACATTGCGCAGGAGCAACATTAGTTTTGTGGGGAAAATCTGAATTAACCAAATCGGAATGGCAATCAGTGCATTGATTGCCATTATGAACCGAAGCTGCTAGAATTTTTTCGTCGATATATACAGAAACTGAATGACCATTTATTTTGCCCCTAATAGTTTTATCGCTGTGGCAAGTAAGGCAATCACTATTAGACTGAGCTAAGAGACTTAGGCTATTAAAAAACCAAACCGGTATTATTAAAAATAAATAAAAAATTTTGAATAATTTCATATTGGTATTTCTATTTATTTTTATTCTCTTCATCCTCTGATTTCAGAGCTTTTAATTTTTCCAATTCAGCCGCATGTTCATCTTCCA
>JAJXTM010000296.1 GCA_021783875.1 Bacteroidota bacterium | reverse complement strand
CCCCGACTTATTTGAGTTTCTTAAGTGCAGCAATGGGCAAGTATTTTCTTGATATAGGAAATAAATCTCAAGTTCAGCATTTTGTAAGTGTTGATGTAATATATTTAAAAGCAATTTCAATGAGTGCCGTTCTGTTCGGAGCAATGACATATATCGGAAATGGACCCAATTTTATGGTTAAATCCATTAGTGAAAAAGCTGGTATTAAAATGCCAAGTTTCTTTGCATACATTTTTAAGTATTCGATTATAATTTTGCTTCCAGTATGCACTATTATCTGGTTTTTATTTTTTTATGGCAGAGGATAATTGTTAAAATCGATAACTGATTATAATTAACGAAGAAACTTTTTTTAAAGAATAATAATTATGCTAAACAACTTTCAAGAGTTCTACAATGTAATTCCGCTTTTACTTATCGGCGCGGGTATATTAATCTCACTTATAATTGAAATTTATTTTAAGGAAAGTGAATCGATACTTCCTTGGTTTACAATTCTGCTTTTCATTTTGGCTGGTTTTCATTCAATATTTAATGTGAACTCTGTTTCAATAGTATTTCAGAACATGCTTGCAACTGGCGGAAATGTAAGTGTGTTTTATTTTATATTTACCATAGGTGCTGCTATTGTTGCGTTGTTGTCAATTGACTATCTAAAAAAATATGGAGCATATTTTGGAGAATATTATATTCTTCTACAAACATCTGTTCTCGGAATGATGCTGATGGCGGGTGCAAAAGATTTGTTTATAATTTTTCTCGGGTTGGAATTAATGTCTGTTAGTTTTTATGCGCTTGCCGGATTAAACAGGAAAAAACTAAAAGCCAATGAAGCTGCATTAAAATATTTTTTGTTAGGTGCTTTTGCAACAGGTTTCATAGTATACGGCATTGCATTAATTTACGGTACAGTTCAGTCGACATCGATTGATATGATTTCTTCACGTTTCCTCGAATTAATTCCAAACAAACTTTTTGATGCAGGAATTTTATTATTTCTAATTGGATTTTCATTTAAGATTGCTGCATTTCCATTCCACATGTGGGTCCCAGATGTTTATGAAGGATCACCTACTACAATTGCGGGATTATTTTCTACAGGAGGCAAAGCTGCTGCATTTAGTGCGATAATCATTTCGCTAGATGTAATTTTCTCAGGAAGGATCGTTAATTATTTTTCTCCTTACCTATCTGTGCTAGCAGTTTTTTCAATGATTTTCGGAAGTATAGTAGCTATATCTCAGGATAATATTAAAAGAATGCTTGCATATTCATCTATAGCTCACGCAGGTTACATGCTAATTGGATTAGCATCAGGCAATTCATCTGGAGTAGCCGGAGTAGTCTTTTACCTAACTGCTTATACTTTCATGAATTTAGCTGCATTTGGAGTTGTTGCTTTAATTGAAGGAAAAGATGAAGCTAATCTAAGTTTAAAATCATATTCCGGTTTAGCTTCACGAAATCCTGTTTTGGCAGCATTGCTCGCAATCGTAATGTTTTCATTAGCAGGAATACCTCCCTTCGCCGGGTTTTTTGGGAAATATTATGTTTTTATGGCTGCAATAAAATCTAACCTAACTTGGCTTGCAATTGTAGGTGTTATATCAAGCGTAATCAGCGTTTATTTCTATTTGCGGGTAGTCGTATTGATGTACTTTAAGGATACAGAGACAGAATTATCAATTGAAAAAAGCAATACAGGATTAGTAGCTGTTATAATATCTGTGGCTTTGATTATTATTATTGGAGTCGCGCCCGGTTCGATAATTAATTTGATTTCTTCTTTCCTTTAACTTGATTCTAGAAATTTAACCCCTTAATTAACTAAACGACCTAATCTTATCATCATTAACTTTTTTATAAAGTTTTAATCCTTTAACTTTGTAAATAAAATTAAGACTAACAATGATACCCCTATATTCAACCCTGCAGGTTCGTGAAGTTGATAATTATGCTATAAATCAGCTCACTATACCCGGAATCATATTAATGGAAAATGCAGCTATCCAAATTTTTAATCATTCAATTAAAAAATTTGAAAAGATGCAATTATTCGTAAATAAAATTGGTTTCGTTTGCGGTAAGGGCAATAACGGAGGTGACGGATTTGCTGTAGCAAGACATTTTTCTAACTATGGTTTTACTGTAATTGTAATATATACTGGAAAAGAGGAAGAGTTTTCTGCCGATGCTGCATTAAACTTTAATATTTTAAAAAAATTATCTGCTGAAAACAAGAAAATCAAATTAACTAAATACTCAACTGTAAAGGATCTTAATCCTCTTTATAAATGCGAAGTTATTTTTGATGCAATTCTCGGAACTGGTTCAAAGGGAAGTTTAAAACTTCCTTACTCAGAAATAATAGATAACCTTAATAAAATTAAATGCTATAAAATTGCAATCGATATACCTACAGGTTTAAATCCGGATACTGGTGATGGAGAAAACATATTTCGTTCTGATTTCACAATTTCGCTAGCTGAATTAAAAAAAGGACTATTTTTCGGGAACGGGAAATTAAACAGCGGAGATACAGTCATAGGAAATATTGGATTAAACGTTGATTATTTTAACCGGCTTTCAGTCAATGAATTCTTAATCGAGCCTGAAGATGCATTGGGGTGTTTGCCCAAGAAAACTAAAAACATAAATAAATATTCCTCCGGCAAAGTTTTTACAATTGCAGGATCGGTGAGTTTACCCGGCGCTGCAATTCTCACTTCAATTTCTACTTTAAAAATAGGAGCAGGCGCCTCTGTTCTTTTCTTCCCGAAATCCGCAAAAAAATTTATTCATAAAAGATTCCTTGAAATAGTTGTACAAGATTATCAAGATAATAATACCGGGTTTTTATCAGAAAAAAACATTGAAGAAATTAATAACAGAATTGATTGGGCAGATGTTATTGCAATTGGTCCCGGTTTAGGCAGAAATGAAAAAACTCAGGATGCTATTATTAGAGTAATTAAAAACAGAAATAAAAAAAGAATGGTAATAGATGCTGATGCTATTTTTGCATTAAGTAAAGAAAGGTATAAAAAATTAGACCTAAATAATTGTACTTTGACCCCACATTACGGCGAATTTGCAAATTTGATTGGTATTTCCGTATCTGATTTGCAAAAAGATATTTTAAAATTTGGAAGGGATTTTTCTCTAGAAACTGGCAGCTATTTGGTATTAAAAGGATCTCCAACAATAATTTTCACACCTTCTGGAGATGCACTAATTAATACTTCAGGAAATCCCGGAATGGCAAAATTTGGGACTGGAGACGTACTTACAGGAATCTTGTCCGGATTAATTGCTCAACAGAGCTCAATTGAAAGTTCATTAATATCCGGAGTTTATCTTCATAGCCTATCTGCCGATTTATTATTAAAGGATTATACTGAATATTCTTTTACAGCAGAAGATATTATCAATAATATTGCAAAAACAATAAAATTCCTGCGAAATTCGATTGCTTAATTACTAATTACAATATGAAAAAAAATAAAAACATACTGACCAGAAAAAATATTTTAATGTTTTCGCCTTTTTTTTTAACTGTAATTAATCTTCCATTCCTTTATTATTTAAAATATTCAAATCAAGATCTGCCTTTAAATGATTTTAGAATTTCATATATAGGAAATTTAAT
>JAJXTM010000295.1 GCA_021783875.1 Bacteroidota bacterium | reverse complement strand
GGAATTTGCAGTATCTTCCCAAATATAATGGTAACGGATTTCCTCCCCATTTTTGTTTTTCTTCCATTCATTATTAAAATAATTATCAAGTCCAACTATTTTATCTTTTGCAGATTTTAAATTTAATTTAGAATTAGTCAAACTTTTTTCTATTTCTATGGATGCAAGAATTATAGGTGCAATACCTTTAAAGTCATTAATCCTTTTAGATTCACTTGTATAATAACCAAAACTGCCATTTCGGTAAGGCTTGCCCCCAAGTCCAGCTCCGCTTATTGTATTATAGAGCCTTGGCAAGTTATCGCTATCTGTTTTTATTAAGTTGTATCTCAAACCTATTAGAATCTTCTTAGCATTTTTCAAATAAAATTTTGACAAATATCCTTTATTAAAGGCTTTGGCGAATACATAACTAAACATTGCTGAAGACGAGGCTTCCAAATAATTTCCGCTTTGATAGGGTTTATCAAGAATTAAATACCAAAGATTTGTTTTCTTATCCTGAAAATTAGTTAATACTTTTGATTCCTTTTTAAGGATTGAAATCAAAATTTTTCTATTTTTATTATCTTTTGGGAAATAATCTAATACATCAACCAACCCCATCAAATACCAACCCATTGCTCTTCCCCAGAAGCTTGGGGAATCGCCAGTCTTAGGATCAGCCCATTTTTGTGATTTTGATTCATCCCAGCCGTGATATAAAAGCCCGTTTTTTTTATTTACAGTATGTTTATAAATTAAAATAAATTGGTTAGCAATATCATCAAAATCTTTTGGTTCATTAAAGGTTATCGCGTAGTCAGCGTAAAATGGTTCAGCCATATATAGACCGTCGAGCCACATTTGGTTAGGATAAATTTCCTTATGCCAAAAACCACCCTCTTTAGTGCGGGGTTGTTCGATAAGTTGATTTCGCAGCAATTTGACTGACTTCAAATATTTTTTATCATTTGTAGCTTTATATAAATTTAATATAACTCTTCCAGGAGCAATATCATCTAGTCTAAATTTTTTCTCAGAATAAGTCTTAATAGCACTTGTTGATGTTATAAAATAATCCAAATTGCTTTTTACATAATCATAATATTTTTGATTTCCAGTTTTTTCATAAACTTTCCAAATTGCATACAACATAAATCCTAGTTCGTAATTCCAGTTCATTTTTGTTGAATCGTAAGCTAAATATACAGGGTGTCTGAATATTACAGCATTTGTAAAAGTCTCTGAAAGGCTATCATTTAATTCCGTAGATTTACTTAACTCGTAACTATTCTCTTTGGTTATATTTTGAGAAAACAGATTAGGAGTAATTGATAAAATGGAATAAATTACCAGTAATAAAATTTTCATTTTATTTGAAATTGAATGTAAAATTTTTATATACTCATTATACTAGAATGCAAATCCTACCGAAAGTCGATTAACATTGTTGAATATGTCTATTTTTGAAAATGAATAATTTACTTCAACATCCTTGTTAGCAACTGTAGAGTTAAATCCAACGCCTGCTGACCAAGATTGCACGTCTCTATTAGTTTGATAACCGGCTCGAAGTGCAAATATACCAAGAAGTTTATACTCGGCTCCGATATTAAATCGTTCTGAATAATTATTTGGATGTAAGAAATCTATCGCAAAGGTAAGTGCATCTTTAGTAGAATGTTCGGGATTAATAAAATCCAATAAATCAATTGCTGCACCCAAAGTAAATGTAAGAGGAAGTTGCTCATAAATAGCTTCCCGTTTGATATCAGACGAAAAATTTCTTATAGCCATTCCGAAGCGAAAACTTTTATATCCTGTATAATATTTTATTCCTGCGTCAAAAACCAATTTTGTAGCATTATTATTTACAGCTCCCGCATAACCGCTTCCAGTATAAAAATTATTTGAGCCAAGATTTTGACCGGCAATTCTTACATTACCGCCGATTGAAAATTTTTCAGAAATTGCCTTTGCATAAGATAAACCAAAAGAATAAGCATTTACATTATTAAGAGTACCATTATCAATATAACCTAGCGAACTCCCTGTATTTGGATTCAGGCTTGTTCCATATATTGTCCCATAATTCACGCTTAATAAACTTATTCCTACTGATCCATAATTTCCCAAATTCCATGATGCGGCACCCGCAAGATAGTTTATATCTGCAATCCATTGTGTGTACTCAATAACTACATTAAAAGTTTTATTGGATTCAGATAAACCTGCAGGGTTATAGAAAATACTTTCAGCACCTATCCCAACTGCATAATATGCATCTCCCATCCCGCTAGCTTTCGGAGAGAGACTAACCGATAAAAAATCCATTGTGCTTTGTGCTAATTTATTTAATCCTACTTGTGCAAATCCATTAGCTCCAAATAGTAAAACTGTAATAATCACCATTATTATTTTAGAACTCATTTTGATATTCATTTTGAAGCTCCTTCTTGATTATCGTACAACGACAAATTTTTGATATGATAACTGCCCGTCAGGCGTTTGGAATACCGCAATATATACGCCGCTGTTAATTACTTGTTGACTCGAAGTTAGCATATTCCAAGGTTCCGAACCGGTTTTCTGTGGGTTATTGTGCTGTATAGTCTGGACTAAGTCACCACTCTCAGTAAATATTTTTATTGTACAAAAAGCTGGTAAGTTGTAAAACGTAATATTTCTTTGGTTAGTAAATCCATAAGTAATTAATAATGGATCCTTTATGTTATATGGATTTGGAACAATCCGTATTTTTGACATATCATTTTGGTAAGGGCGAGGAGGATATACAAAGTTAATGTCCGGATACAATAGCCTACTGCTGTACATCATTTTTCCTCTCGTAGATGGATCAGCATTGGGATCATTGGAAGCAATTAAAGCTTTTGATTGTATATAAAAATAATATTGAGCCCCAAATAAAACATTCTTGTACTTAAAAGAATGGGTTGTTCCTTTGTCATTTGCATCTGAATCATAAATAGGTTGATAAAAAACTGTGTCTGCATTTGACACACGAGACATTATACGATATCCGGCAAAATTAGACATATTTTCTGCGGGAGGATCTGTCCAATCTAATTCAACTCCATCTCCATATCCGGTAACTGTGGCACTAACCGGAGGAGGAGGGGCTTGAGGAATATTATAATTGTGCTGATAATTCCATTTTGCTCGATATGCACTCAACATTACCGAATCAATTCCCAAGCTTATCCAACGATCTTTTATTTTATCTACTGGAGTGGAGCTGGATGGAAATGCAAAATTATTTGGAAACAAACCGGTATTTGGATTCCAGCCCGGGATTTGATTTGCATTTGGGGGATCTTGGAGTGTGCCATTTAGCCACTGTTGTCCAATAGTTTGCCCCACCTGAAAACCAATACCTGCATATCCACTTGCATATACAATATGAATTTTTTGACCTGGCTGAATATTGTAAGGCCCGAAACTTACATATCGATAAGATTCGTTTGCAGGATAAGCAGCCGGAACTTGTGTATTATCACTAGCACCAAATTCATCAGAGTTTTGCTCATGATGAGTTCCCGGATATTGTCCCTGCATAGGATTAGCATCTGAGAAACCGCCTCTTACTACATAAAAATTGCTGTTATTATAAATATCATTTGTAACTGACGTTGGAAATAATCTTCCCTGATA
>JAJXTM010000294.1 GCA_021783875.1 Bacteroidota bacterium | reverse complement strand
TTCAAGAATCCAATTTTCTAGACTCAGTTTATCAAGGTATTTTTCCACTTTATCAGGAATCATAATCTTTCAATTAGCTGAATAAAGTCTATCGGAAGATCTGAATCAAATCTTAAGAACTCATTTGTTTTAGGATGAATAAACCCTAAAGTTTTAGCATGTAAAGCCTGTCGCTGCATAATTTGAAATAAGTTTTCTACTCGGTTTTTAATTTTAGGAAGAGAAAGACCTGCAATAATATTCTTACCGCCATATGTCAAATCACCAAAAATTGGATGACCAATACTTGATAGATGAACTCTTATTTGGTGGGTTCTGCCAGTCTTAAGATTTAATTTTACCAACGTTGCAAAGTCATATTCTTTTAATACCTCAAAATAGGTAACAGCAGTTTTACCTTCTGAAGAAGATGTAGTAAATTTTTTCCGATCTGCTTTACTTCGAACAATATTAGAAGTTATCTCACCTTTCTTTGATTTAAATATTCCCCACGATATTGCCCAATATTCTCTTTCAATAGAATGAGCAGAAAATTGAGCTGCAAGTTTTGCATGTGTCCAATCATCTTTTGCTACTACAAGCAAACCGCTGGTATCTTTGTCAATTCTATGCACAATTCCGGGTCTCTCTGCAGTATTAACTTTGCTAAGTCTTTGAGAATGGTGCATCAGAGCATTAACCAATGTACCCGTGTAATTTGCATAGGCAGGATGAGCAACCATTCCTGCCGGTTTATTGACAACAAGTAAATAATCGTCTTCATAAATAATTTCTAGGGGAATATCTTCTGGTTCGGCTTTATCCGGGCGCGGAGTAATCGGTAATGTAACTTCAACTAAGTCTTTGGGTTGTACTTGGTAATTCGGTTTTACATTATTACCGTTAACAAGCACATAAAATTTATTTATTAGCTTTTGAATTTTTGTACGTGTTGAATTCTCTATACAATTTGTCAGAAAAACATCTAAACGTTCTTTTTTTTTACCTTCAGGTATAATGAAACAATATTTTTTTTCATTGATTAATATTGACATAGCATCTTAAACCGATTCAGTGAGATAATCTTTATTCTAAAGAACAGTGATAAAACGGTTTGGTCTATAAAAATCAATTGATCTTTTTAACTTGGTACATCTTGGCTTTGGCTTTCGGTATTTAAATCCGGTTTTTGAATCTCTTTCTGGTCATCCCGGTAAAATATAATTAGAGTTAACACACCAATTGTTACAGCTGCATCTGCAAAATTAAAGATCGGCCACCTATCAAAAGTTTTTCCAAAAAGAGAAAATTTGAAAAAATCAAAATCAAGGAAATCAACAACTTTTCCATAAAAAAGCGGGGCATAATTATAGAGAACTCCATAAAACATTCTATCAATTAAATTGCCTACTGCGCCTCCAAGGATAAGGGCTATTGATAAGCGTAATGAAAAATTTTTATCTTTGATAGAATAAAGATAAAACAATAATCCGAAGCTGGCAGCAAGAGAGAAAACAGAAAGCCATAGTTTCATATTAAAACCGGGATCGAGACCAAACGCCATTCCCGGATTTTCTATAAATGTTATTCGGAAAAAGTTCCCTATTACACGGAAACTGTCGCCTTCAGACATACCTTTATAAAAGATCTTTAGGAAAGGAATTGAAAATCCCTTAACGATTAGCTTTGAAAATTGATCAAGTAAAACTACCGCTGCGGATACAAATAATATTCTCACTATATTCCTTGTTTATATATCAAGACAATTTCAATTTATTTGGTGGAATCTGAGGAAACAATTTTTTTTTATTTAAAGCATATAGCAGTAAAATTACTCCCGCTGTGACAGAAACATCTGCTAAGTTAAAAACATAATTTCCGAAAGTATGATTAAAAATAAAAAAGTCGAACATTCTAAAATCACAAAAGTCAACAACTTTTCCATGAAATAGAGGCGCATAATGATAGAATATACCATAAAATATTCTGTCTATTAAATTACCAATTGCGCCGCCCAAAATTAAAGCTAGAGAAATTCTAATACTTCTTTGTTCCTTTTTATATTTGAAAATATAAAAAATAAGAGCTAGGCTAGATATTAGAGTGAATATTGAAATAAATAATTTAAAATTCGAACCGAAATCAATTCCGAATGCAATCCCGGGATTTTCTACCAATGAAATAGAAAAAATATGACTAATTAAAGGAATACTATTACCTGATTGAAGACCAACAAAATCCATGCTTAAACTGGGGATATTAAAGCCTTTAACAAATAACTTACTTAATTGATCAACTAAAACAACTATAAATGATACAAAAAAAACTTTCAAATTATATCCTAGACAAAATCGTCTTAAAAAATAAAAGGACCGGTCTCAAAAGGAACTATTTTTTTTCCTGCCTTTGTTTAATCGGTAAACATAGCTGACTATGAGGAACAGCTTCCAATCTTGCTTTCGGAATTAGCGGGCAAGTAGGACAAAGATGCTGCGGTTCATCAATACACTCGACACATATACCATAGGTACCGGCATCGATTCTTTTTAAAGCATCTTCCAGGTATCCTAAAAATTTATTCTCTCTCTGTGCATATAAAAATGTTTTTTCTCTTTCCATTGCGTCTGTACCTTGCTCAGCCATATGTAAGGAATATGGAGAATTCTCATTTATATACTCTCCTGTTGTCGGGTCAAGCATTTGATCTTTCAGGTTTTGAAGCTGTTCAATAATTTCATCCCGCTTAGCAAGAATTATTGTACGAAAATGTTCTAAATCTTTTTTACTATACCCTTTAATTTTTTCAATTGCTTTTTGTCTATTTTCTGCTGCCGGATGTAAATGCTCCTTTAGAGCTTCAGTTTCAACTTTAACTTTATTTTTTACTTTTGGAGCTGCAGTTTTTTTAGCGGCAACTTTTTCAATATGTTTTTTTTCTTTTATATTTTTCAATTCAGTTTTACTTACCTTTTCTTTTTTTACGGCTGATTTGGTAACTATTTTTTTGGTCTTAATTTCTTCTTTATTGCTTTTTTTAACTACCGGTTTTGTTTTAGCGGCCTTCTTTGAAGCAACTTTTTTTGAAATAGATTTCTTTGCCATTTTAGTCTCCATTTTCTAAGAATTAAATTTTCCGATTTGAATGGAACAATCAAATTCTCCGATTTTCCATTCTTGTTTATAGCTGCCGTCAAATTCGTTACTTACTACAAATTTCTCGGCAAGTGTTTCGTTAGTTATATAATCTTTAAATGCATTTACAGCATTAATAAATTTAACGCTCCCGCTAAAATTTATCTTTATTCTATCAGTTACATCGAATCCTGCATCCTTTCTCATATTTTGAACTCTATTTACAAATTCACGTGCTAAGCCCTCATCGATTAATTCAGGAGTGAGTTCAGCATCAATTGCCGCAGTCACACCTTCAGCACTCTCGACAACCCAGCCTTTTATTTCAGAACCAAGAATTTCAATTTCATCTTTTGAAATTATTATTTCTTCTCCATCAATACTAATTTTAATATTATTTCCTGATTCAAGCATCGATATTTCTTTATTTCCGAAAGCTTTAATAATATTTGCAACTGCATTTACTTTCTTACCATACTTCGGTCCGATAACTTTAAAATTTGCCTTTGCTGATTTATTAACTATTTCGGAATCATCATTTAAGATA
>JAJXTM010000293.1 GCA_021783875.1 Bacteroidota bacterium | reverse complement strand
AATCGTTAAACGTATCTGTTGCTGCAGGTATCTTATTATTTGAAATACTTAGACAGCGAATTCCCGCAAATTCAAAATGAAATAATTTCCTTTTAAAAATCATTCTTAGTTAAGTTATTTTTCATTAACCTTATTGAATTATAATATAAAAAATTTGTAAAGTTCAGGAAATGAAAAATGCTTTATAGTGAATTTCAAATAAACTAACTTAGCAATCCCTTCTTTATTGATTTCTCTACTGATTGCTTAAAATTACTTAAATTTACAGGTTTTTGGAAAACATATTCAATTCCTAAATCTGTATAATCTTGGATTGTATGTCGATCAATATTACTGCTTAAAATTATTACAGGTGGTTTCCTTTTTATATCGGATTTTTTAAGATTAATCACAAAGTTGTACCCATTAACAATCGGCATTAAATGGTCTGTAATTACTAATGCCGGGCATTGTCTCATTATCATGTTAAGTGCTTCTTCTCCGTTAGATGCCACTTCAATATTATAATCTGGAGATATATTCTTTAATATTTTTGAATATAGAAGACGATCAGTTTTACTATCATCGACCAAAAGAATATTTGGCGAACCAATTGGCAAGGTAAATTTAAAATTTGATCCTTGTCCCTCTTCGCTTTCCACAAAGATTGTTCCGCCATGTTTTTCAATAATTTCTTTAACTAAAGATAAACCAAGTCCGGTTCCTTTTTCTCCTGCGGTACCTTCTGAAGTAAATTTTGTATCTATGGTAAATAATTTTTTTAAATTTTCTTTTTTAATTCCGATACCGTTATCCTTTACGGAAAATTCCATGAACCTTGCTCTGGATGTGGAAGCGCATGAAATTTCTATATCTCCATTTTCATGAGTAAATTTTATAGCATTTGATATTAAATTATTAAAAACCTGAAATATTAAATCTTGATCTACAAAAACAAAAATTTCAGAATCAACATTCGAAGTTAATTTAATTCTTTTCTGAAATGCTACTCCTGATAGGGCATTTAAAGAACGCAAAATAATTTTTTGTGCTTCTACTCTTTCAGGCTCAAATCGAATTCTCCCTGTCTGTAATCTTGTCCAGTCTAACAATGAATTAACAAGTGATAGCATTGATTTTGACGATTCTTGTATGAATTCAACATATTGTCTTCTTTCAGCGGAGTTTAATTCGTCATCACTTAATAATAAATCAGTAAAACCGAGAATTGAACTAAATGGAGTTCTTAAATCATGCGATATGATAGAGATAAACCTATCTTTTGTTTCATTAAGCTTCACAAGATTTTCAGTAGATTTATTAAGTTCATTTTCTGCATTTTTTCTAAGAGTTACATCACTTACTAATCCATAGATTTTCTGAATTTTGCCGGAACTATCTCTTTGCACATTTAACTTTGTCCTAACCCAAACAATATTACCATGTTTATTTAATATTCGGAATTCAAATTCACCGCTAAGTTGAATTTTACTTAGCATAAAGTTTTTAATTCTTGATTTTATCGAGTTGAAATCGTCCGGATAAATTATCTTTATAAAAAGTCGTGAATCGCTTAATAAATCTGTTTGGGTATATCCGGTAATCTTTTCTACTGAAGATGTATAGAAAGTTGGTCGAACAATATTATTTATTTTTTCATAAGTAAAAAGGAAATCGTCAATATTTTCTGCTATATTACGATATTTTTCTTCAGATTCTTTAATTATTTGTTGAGACCTTTTCCTTTCGGTGATGTCGCGGAACATCATCACCAAATTGTTTTTCTTATCATAGTCAAAGCTCCCAATTGTTACTTCAGAATAAAAAATACTGCCATCCTTTTTCTTCCCTAAAAAATCAAGATGAGGTGGATAGTCATTTTTATTCTGTATTAGATCTAAATACTTATCAATTCTAATTATATCGGTATCAGCAATAAAATTCCGGATATCATTATTTCGGATATCGTCTTCAATAGAATAACCAAAAATTTCTAAAAAAGCCTTATTAAATAAAAATATTTTTTTATCGCTTACCGTTATTAATCCTTCAGGAATTGAGTGAAAAGCAGGATCAAAAACTTGAGTAAGACTATTAGCATATTTATCTTCTGTACTTAGATTAAATGAAGCGTTTATGAAATTAATTAAATTTTTATTATAAACGAGGCTAAAATATGAGTTTAGAATAATAATTTTACCGGATTTTGTTATAAATGGGAGGTCAATGGGGGATGAAATTTCTTTGATGGAAAAATTATTTTTAAGAATATAAGTTTGATCTATCAAATCTTTAATGTTTTTAGTCAAGATATCTGTTTGAGAATACCCAAGAAGTTCATAAAAATTTTTATTGGTGAATGTTATTTCCCCGTTGCTATCCATGCTGCAAATGAGTCCGGGAATTGTTTCAATAATACTTTTATATTTTTCCTCTGATGAACGAAGTTGTTGCTCTATGATTGCTCGCTCCGTAACATTGGAGCATAGCACTACAATTAAATTACTTTCATCGTTTGATAAGGAAAACTTTGCTTCGACAATTTCTTTTTGACCGTTCTTTTGATAGATGGTAAGGTTAACTTTCCAAAAATCATTTTGTGAGAGTTCTTCCTTTAATTTTTGAAAATAATTTTCGTCAAAGACATCAAGAATATTACCTAAAAATTTACCATACACTTCTTTTCTAAGGTAACCAAATAATTTTTCTGAGGCCTTATTCCAGAAAAGAATTTCTCCTTGAGTATTAATCGCAAAAAGTGCATCTGGTATTGATTTTGTAATCGATTCAACATTTTTAAGCTCATCAACTTCTTTAGAAAGTAAATTATTATTATTTCTTAGTTCAGAAATATCAAATAAGAAAATAAAAACAAATATTAATTGATTACGCCAATTGAATTGTGGTTCAATTAAACATTCATAGAGTAAATTCCCATCTTTTTGGATCATTTCGATATTTATCTTAACCCGCTTACCTTCAAGGATAACCTTATCAAAAGCATTATTAAAAATAGCATTGTCGTTTAATAAAGAATGGACAAACTTATCATGATAGATTTTTTCTTTTTCAAAAAGATTATTTAATTTTTTGCCGAAGGAATATTTAATTTTTCCCTTATCATCACATATAAAAACGAAATCGCATATATTATTAATAGCATTTTCAATATGTTCTTGTCGTAAATCAGGTTTTTCACCGATACTAAATTTTATATCCTCAATTATTAAGATTCCGCCAAAAAATATTTCGTTATAAAAAATTGGGTAACCCTTAATAATAACTGTTAATTGTTTTCTATCGAGAGTAGTAATCGATTTAATTTGCTTTTCGAACGATAATTTTTTCTGAAGATCCAGCAAATCATCTTTTATATCCAGTGCTGCAAAAAAATCCAACTTAAAAATATTTTGATCAAGCACTGATTCTTTTTCAATTTTGTAAAGAAAGGCATATTTGAAAAAGCTTTCATTTATAAAATCAATTTTCCAATCTTTATTGAATGTTAGGATACCAATAGGTGCTTGAATAAGAAATTGGGAAATAAATTCTTCGCGATTCAATATTTTTAATTCTTCAGTAATTTTGCTTTTTATCCTAATTATAAAACAATTTTATTATAACCAGCAATTATAATGCTAAAGTTTTTTATTCGTGGTATTATATAAATTTTGCTCTAAGGGTTAAA
>JAJXTM010000029.1 GCA_021783875.1 Bacteroidota bacterium | reverse complement strand
ATCCTGTTTATCGTCATTATAATCATCATTAGATTTATTGAAATCGTAAAGTGAATCAGGTAGTCCGGCATATTGGAGATAGTAGCGGCTTGCTTCGAGATATTTCGGTCGATTACTTGTATTACCGCCCCGTTCAATTAAACCCATTCCACCTCCAAACCGCACCGCATCGGCAGAAACAATTTTTCCCGGATTATTACTTTGGTTAGAGAGTACCACCTTATCATTAGCGGGATTAAAGCCCTTATCAAACTTAAAATTTCCTAAATATTCCCAAGTACTACCACCGATTTGCTGATTGACAATAAAATCAGTTTTTATTCCAGAGTGATATACAGAATAATGGGCATCAATGACATTATTATTTGATGCAGAATAGGAAATATAAACAGCATAATAGCCCGTTTCAGGAATTTTAGGAATCCAATCTATAAAAGCAGAATTTGATTTAGATGAATTAGTAACTCTGCAGGTACCATTTAAAAATGGATTATAATCATTTTTATAGGGAACGCTGCCCAAAGAAAAGCCATGCCCATTCCCGGTTTTCCATTGCCCTTTTTCCAAATAACATTTTAATTTTTTATCGGAGAAAGAATCATTATCCACAACAACTTCATTTGTTTGGAAGTCTCTTTCCCGCGGATCAAAAACATTTGCGCCTGCATTTTCAAGCATAGGGATTAGAAATGGTACAACAATAGAAAGCGCCAATTTATCTTCTACTGATTGAAATAATCTGGGGCGCTGCCATTCCCAGCGGTCTTTTGATTTATTATAATACCAGCCATGACTCGGTGATACTTCGATATTTCTATTAATAAGTCCTTCAACAGGTGAATAGACCTTACTAACATTTTTAATTAACGGATTTTCTTTATATATATGAGAAGGGATTCTTGATATATCATATTTCGATTTATTTGGTCTATAATAATTTGGAATAAAATCCTCAATCGGAATACCAAGAGTTCTAATAAATATTTTATACCCTTTATAGTTATTTCCAAGATTTTTTTTAATTTCATCATAAATATTTTTTACGTTATCCTGACGAAAAGGAATATAAGAAAGCTCTTTATTGAAATTGACAATTATTGTTTTTTTAGACGAATCGATTGAAGTTGACTCGACTTTTATATTTTTAGAGAATTTGCCGGTATTAATGACATTTATATTTTGAGAAAAGGAAAGAGGGGGAAGGAAAAAGTAAAAAGGCAAAAGGAAAAAGACAATTGACCACCGTTTACGCGGGAATGACAAAACCGGGATTTTTTTTATTAAATTCATTTTTGTTTGTTTTGATTAGCTAAAGATAAAAAAATTTATCCTTCATTACATGATCTGGATTGAATCTTTTTTCGCTTAAGTTTTGTATTATTCAGGAAGAAAAGGAAAAAGTTGAGAGAAAATGGAAAATGATATTTTAGTTGAGAACAGCAGTCTTCAAGATGAACCGCTAAAAAGGGAGATTAAAGAGCTTGGTAAAATCCTGGGAAAAGTTTTAATTGAACAGGAAGATTTAAATCTGTATGAAACTGTGGAGAGACTTCGGGCACTGACAAAACAGCTTCGAAGTTCTTACAGTCGTAAAACCAGAGATGAGATTGTTTCATTAATTGATACTTTATCTATAGATAAAGCTTATAAAGTAGTAAAGGCATTTTCAATTTATTTTGTTCTTGTAAATGCAGCGGATGAAGTACATAGAATAAGGAAACAGCGAAACAATGCGATAACGCAAAATGTTTATGAAAAAGGTTCAATAGAAGAGTCACTAGTACAGTTAAAATCAAAAAAATATTCTTTAAAGGTTATTGAAGAAATTCTAAATTCTATTGAAATTATGCCTGTATTTACGGCACATCCGACAGAAGCCACAAGGCAGACTACATTAAGAAAAATATTAAGAATCAGCGAACTTCTTTTGAATAGAGAAGTTCAAAAATTAAATACCGCAGAGCAAGAAGAAATACTCAGACAGCTTCAGACAGAAATAACATTGTTATGGCAGTCAAATGAAATACGATTTCATAAAGTAACTGTTCAAGACGAAATACAGCGAGGAATGTTTTTCTTTAAAGAAATTTTGTATGATATTATTCCATCATTCTATACAACGCTGAATAAAAATCTTAAGTCAATATTAAATTTTAATAATCCTTCACCAGTAATAATTAATTTTGGATCCTGGATGGGCGGAGACAGAGACGGACATCCTTTTGTTACGGTAGACATAACGAAAGAAACATTAATTAACAACCGGAAACAAATAATAGTTTTATACCAAAAAGATCTTGACACACTCTATACTTCATTAAGTTCATCGCTTAATATTATATCGGTTGATAAATTTCTTTTAAAATCAATTGAAAGTGATAGTTTATTATTAGGAATAAAAAAATCCGACGGAATATTGCGCGATCCATCTGAAATATACCGAGCTAAATTATATTTAATTTCCAGTAAGCTTGAGAGAACAATTTCCAATTCAAAAGGCGGATACAATAATTCCGATGAATTAATAAATGATTTAGATATTATTTATGAAAGTCTTTTAGCAAACAAAAGCAAAATAATTGCTGAAACGGTAGTTCTTCCTATAATATATAAGGTCAAGACTTATGGGTTCAGGCTAGTCACTCTAGATATAAGACAAAACTCCTCCTTAATAAATTTTGCTTTAAGTAATTTATTATCTTATTCGGAAGTAGCCGAAAGGTTTTCAGATTTAGGAGAGCAGGAAAAAATAGATTTACTAACTATAGAGATTTTAAGCTCAAGACCATTGATAAATAATTTCAGTGATTTGAATTCGATAACACGACAAATACTTGAAGAAATCGGGTTAATAAAGTGGGCAAAAGAAAACATTTCTCCAAAGTCATGTAATGACTATATAATAAGCAACTGTTCAAATGTCAGTGAAATATTAGGAGTATTATTACTTGCTAAGGAAGCAGGGTTAGTTGAAGTACATGCGAAAAAGATTATTAAATCCAATTTTGATATACTTCCGTTATTTGAGACGATATCCGATTTAAGAAAAAGCAGTTTAGTTATGGGCACTCTTTTTAAGAATGCTGCTTATAAGCAGCATATTGAATTAAGGAATCAAAAGCAAAAGATCATGATTGGATATTCAGACAGCAACAAAGACGGAGGAATTGTAACATCAAATTATGAGCTTTATAAAGCGCAGATAGGATTAAAAGAATTATGCGATCTGGAAAAAATTGATTTAATATTATTTCACGGAAGAGGAGGAAGCATATCCAGAGGCGGAGGACCGGTCAATCAATCAATACTATCGCAGCCGCACGGAACAATAGAAGGAAAGATAAAAATAACCGAGCAAGGAGAAATGATTTCTTCAAAATATTTAGTACCGCAAATTGCAAAAACTAGTTTAGAATTGATGACTTCAGCAGTCATTACGGCATCTGCGAAGACTAAATTTCAGAGTAAGGGAGAAAAATTTCATATTTATCATCAAATATTTGATAAAATATCTGAGAATGCATTTAAATGTTATCGCGATTTAATCAATCATCCCAAGTTTCACTTTTATTTCAGGAATGCAACGCCGATAGACATAATCGAGCATATAGAAATAGGTTCAAGGCCATCCTCTAGAAAAAAGAACAAAGACATTCGTTCATTAAGAGCGATCCCATGGGTATTTTCGTGGACACAGAACCGTCAAACGATTTCCGGGTGGTACGGATTCGGAGCTGCAATTAATAAATGCATTTCAGATAACATTACAGATTGGGAAGAAATAATAGAAATGTACACTGACTGGGAATTTTTCAGAGCACTTGTAGATAATATAGAAATGGTATTATTAAAAACGGATATGACAGTAGGGAAAGAATATTTAACATTGATAGACAAGCAAGAAGATTCAAAAGAGATTTTCAATTTAATTGAAGAAGAATATAATACAGCATGCAGGACAGTACTTAATATTTCCGGTGAAAGAAATCTGCTTGACAATAATAGATCACTTCAGAGTTCTATACTATTAAGGAACCCATATATTGATCCAATCAGTTTTATACAGGTGAAATTTGTAAAGCAATTCAGAAATAAGAAATTATCAAAGCAGAAAAGTGAGAATTTATTAATGTTATTAAGGTCAACAGTAAATGGGATTGCATCCGGAGTAAGAAATACCGGTTAAAAAAGCAGGGGCAACGGGGTAAAAAATGATACCCGCTTTCGCGGGTATGACATATAAATCAAATTTTTAGATTAAAAAAAGTTCCGTGCAGCTTACCGTAACCGCACGGAACAGGAGACAGAGATATGAGAGGAATTAAAATCCTAAAGATATCTCGAACACATGATTAGCGCTGAAATACTTAACACTTCGATAAGCGTAATCAATTTTAACATCGATACCGCCTAAGTCATAATTGATTCCGGCACCTGCTGTGAATCCATAGATATAATTTGGATCCTGATCTTTAGGGGACATTGTATAACCTAACCTTGCAAAAAATGTTTTATTATAGCCATATTCTGCGCCGAGATTATATACATCACCAGAAAAGTTATTATTCTCAAAAACACCAGAAAATTGTAATGAATTCATATCATCCAATTTAGGTGTATATCCAAATCCTATATCAAAAGCAGACGGTAAATCAAAGCCGGCAGCATTGATTGAATAGAAACTTGGAGGACGGCTAAACGGATCAGTCGGGGTAGCAGTAGATCCAATAGGAGAAGCGCTAACCGTCAAACCTGGTCCGGTGTAGGTCATTTGAGGTCCGATATTTCTAATAACGAGACCAAAATTTAGTCCCGGGATGTCGCCAAGATCTTTATACTGGACACCGGCATTAAAAGCGAAGCCAGTAGAGCTTACTTGCGCCAATGTTTCAGATATATAGTTAAAAGTCAAACCGATTGCAATACGATCAGTTAAGGCTTTAGAGAAACTTAGACCAGCAGTTAGGAACTGAGGGTTAAAAGTTTGGCCTGTGCCATCAGGTTGATCGTTAGTAGTAACCGCAATTTGACCGATATTAAGAGATTTAATATCAAAAGAAATAACTCCAAATCCCGCAAAATTAGCTGCGACAGCGCCGTATTCGACGCCTATATTCGCAATATAGTTCATATGGGAAAATGAAGCCGTAGCTGAGTTTGACATATTTGCCACACCAGCAGGATTCCAGAACAATGCATCGAGGCCAGTCTCGGTAGCCAAACTTGACCCACCTAAGGCAATACCTCTAGCACCAACGGGAATTGATAATTCAGTAGCACCGCCGGTTCCATTCCTGGTGCCTCCTCCGGCATAAGCACTATCTAATCCTATAATTAGGAAGACAGCCATTATAACCAAAATTTTTATTGCTATTTTCATTTTTACTCCTTGAGTTTTTAGCTTCATTAAAAATGATCTGGGTATTGTTGTTCCTGGATAATTGCCATTTTCAGTATTTTAGTAGTGCCAAGGGCAGGCATATCGACATAAGCGATATACAGTCCGCTAGCGACCGGCAATCCAGAATCATTATTCAAATCCCATTGCTGAAATTGTGTTCCGTCAGTATGATTAATAGTTCTTACCATAATACCGGCTAAATTGAAGATATGAATAGTAGCGGTAGCAGGTAGGTGATTAAACGTAACAAAACGGACATATTTTGATGTCTCCTGAGAGTTTACACCATAATATGGATTCGGAAATACGTTAATAGAATTTACATCCGTTTTTGCAACTGCCTGGCTATATGAAGCCGCGGAAGGAGCAGTAAATGTAAATACATCATTAATAGTATTTACGTGGTTCGCAATAATTAAGAATTCATCTTGACCAGTGCCGCCCGGTGAGAAAGGAACCGGACCACGTCTAGCAACTGTACAGAACCACATAACCGGAATCGGATTAGTTGAAGACAGAGCATCTTCAGCAAAGGCTGCATTTACAGTTGTGCTATAAGGAGCATTAAATACCCATAGCCATTCTCTAGGACCAGTGGAAGCTGTATTATCATACTGTGAATAATCCGGAGGCCAATATTTTCCGTCGACCAAACCATTGACTGCATTATTTTCTAAATAGCCAACGACCAATCTTTGCGGATGAGCAGGATCATCAACATTCCAGGCTGATAAAGGAACTGTTTGAGCAAAATCCTGGAACGGATAGATACCGCCGGTAGTATTGATAATATGAGAGGCAAATCTTGGGTCAGCAACCGCTTTACCAGCGCCTCTTAAATAACGATAACCAAAAGACAAGTTTACATCACTAGCAGCAGGGAAATTAGGATTAAAGCTAGTTGTATCAGTAACCTGAGCTAAAGTCAACAAAGTATTGTGAAGATTTCCAGCAGAAACCGTTTGAGGATCACCGTTAAATACATTATCGGGTGAACCCCAGCCAATTGCTCCGTTAAAGCCTTCAAATCCAAAAGCTCCGGCATTACCTGCCCAAGTAAATCTTCTGGAACCTTGCGGTATTGCCCAATCTTTCATACCAGGAGAGGAAGGACCCGTCACCTTAACTTCTAATCCATCAACAGTTGCATAAGCATCATCACCACTAACATCGGTTTGATGTGAAAGGACAACTGTATTTTTGGTAACATCAGTTAAGCTCCAGATTGTTCCGGTAGAATCGAAATTAACTTTATATTGATCACCGGTCAATTTGGCTGGATTAATAACTAAAGGAGTAACAACTCCATCGCTGAATCCAACATGCGTAACGGATTTTACAGTATCGCCCGGTTGAGCACCATATTTGGTACCAGGAGCAAAACTTTGCGGAATAACAGTAATTATTTTGATAGGATTTTCCAAAGCATGAGGAACAGAACTGCTGTTATAGCCATAAGCAGTAACTGCGAAATAATATGGAATTCCATTAATAAGTTGTTTTCCTGAGCTAAAAGCGTCAGTTGAAACAACAAAAGATCTTTTGATACCCGTATCATTACCGAACTCACTTACGTGAGTTAACACTGCACCGGAAGTAGCATCAAAATACAAATCAAATATTTTGCCTACACCGTCAACAATGTCATAAGTAGCTAAACGTGTACCCTGAGAAATAGAAGCAGAGGCATAAGGCAATTGATAAACATTGTAGCCTTCAAAGTTATATCCTTTACTAGCATAACTTTCTGTAGCGGCTACTGCATTTTGATCTTCGCCCCAATCTAATACGATTTGATTAGGTAATTGGGCAACTGAAACTTTAGGAGGAGGAGGAGGATTAGGAAGCACGAAGAAATCATTATATGCAGTTTGAGCAGTTTGGTCATAAAATTTAACCAAGCTAATTGCAGATAATCTATCAACTCCAGGAATTGCACCAGCAACCATTTCAGCAACTACGACCTGCTGAGTATCACCGGGAGCAAAAGTAAATGGTCCGGAAGCCATACCTTCTCTTCTATCGCCAGGAGGCAAAGCAACGCCATCAAGCCAACCGGTACCGGTAGTTGGATCACCATAGAAAGCATATTTTGTAGGATTACCTCTATTATCAATAAAGGGTTGATTGGTTAAACCATAATTACCGTTCATAAAATTATAGAATTGAGTTGAGCCAGAAGGTTGCCCTAAAGGCGGATCTCCGAAGTGAGCATCTCCATTAACGAAGAAGTAAGCTGCAGTCATAGGCAGATTTTTAACTCCATGCGTATAGTGGAAAGCAAAGGGCTGACCTATTGAAATTGCCGAATCGGTAGCCTGACCAGGAATAATAGGACCCTGGAAGAAAGTAAATCCATCAGCAGGAGGAGGCAGCGGCGCATAGACTTGATCAGTAGCTTCACCGTTATAAACGAATTGCATACTTAAAGTTGTATCGCAACCTACTAAGTCATCGCCAGCATAACCTAAATCAACATCATTCCAAAAAGAAACGAATGTACTATCGATAGTATTCGAACCTTTATTGATTAGTTCCCATTTTTTAAAGTACATATTACCAAGGGCTCCTTGCTGAGCATAAGCCCAGAAAGTAACATGAAGTTCGACGCCCATAGGCTGAGTACCATAAAGACCGGCAGTTAAACTTGGGTCTAAATCGTTAGCGACATAATAAGTTGTCTGATCTGCACCAGGAACACCCGGAATATCAATATTAGGTTCATATTTTCCGTCGCCGTTAACATCAGTAAACGGAGCGCCTAAATTATTAGCAGTACCAGCAGCAGGCCAGTTGGTCCAATCAGATTCATACTGAGCTCTAATTGCAGCAGCAGAATTTCCTTCCCAGATAGCATCGCCGCTAAGATCAACAGCAGGGCCGCCCGGATAAACATCAGGACGAACTCTAAAGATTGACCAACGAGGATCGGTATCGGGACCCGGAGCAGCAGCTCCATTGATTATAGGACCCGGTTCAAGACCCGTATTATAAGTAGTTCCGCCAACACGGGGTTGAGTTAAATCTCCATTAACAATACCGCCCCAAATAAATCCGCAAGTAAACATGAAATTTTTTCCGCTACCTTTTGGATATTCAGCGCCTTCAAGATTTGAGTTCGGATTGTAATCACTAAAGCCTTGATTAGATTCAAGAGCATTTATTTGGTTAATATCAATTCGAGCAGTCCCAACTTGGGCACCCGAAGTCTTTGCTATATTCTTTTTGCCGTTTCCGCCTTCTTTGGCACTTAACGCCATCGGAAAGAGAAAAACTACGCCGACAAGGATTATCAGCAAATACCTTGATTTTTTATATATCATTTTAAACTCCTATATTTTTTCTATTTGCTGTCAAATTGTTTTAGTATTCTAATCGAATTCCAAGTCTAATTTGACGTGGAGTGCCATATAGACCTGCATAATTTAAATTTATCGCTTGATACAAATTAGCAAATTGTTGTCCATAAGCCTGAACTTGCTTGTATCCGGTTAAATTAGGATCTGTTAGATATCCATTTGTAGTGGCAGACCCGGTTGAAGAGAATACATCTGTAACATTTTGAGTATTCAATAAATTGACTACCTGAATAAAAATGTTAGCTGACAACTGATCGGACAGATTAACTGTTTTATCCAATCTTAGGTCGAGCTGAAACGTAGACGGAGTTACAGACGAATTAAGAGCTTCGATGGCAACTCTATTTCGTGTATCAAATATTTGGGCTGCATTCGGAGTGCTGGTACCCGGTGTTTTTTCATTACCAAGAGTATAAGGATGTCCGCTTGCAAATGTAATTAAAAGTGAAGCACCGAATTGCTGCAGTATTTCAGGTCCATCGTTTTTAGCAAATCTATAATCGATATTCAGATTGCCGCTAACTGAGTGGTTAAATGAAAGAGGAGCAATATAAGTAGGAATGTACAAATAATTATTAATTGGGTTACCGTATTCACCAGCATCGGAATAAGGATTATCGCCGGTACCTTGAGCATTTTGATAAGATATAGAGCCATTAACCTGGAATCTTTCAGTTCTTCTCATTTGGAAAGAAACTTCAATTCCTTCGGTAGTAGCATAATCACCATTAGTTAATATGCTATAGGGTCTCCAACCGGTAGAAGGATCAACCTGTTGAACGCCAAATACTACTTGATTGGCGATATCTTTATAATAAGCAGTTATATCAAAAGATGCAAAAGATGCAATCTGCTGAGTAAATCCAACTTCAAATTGAGTTGTTCTAGTCGGTCTAACATCCAAGCCAATAGGAGTAGCATTGAAAAATCCGTTATTCGGATTCATCCAATAACCTAATTGGTAAGGACCTTCATATAAAGTATTCAAACTCGGCTGCTGAACAAATTTTCCATACTGAGCATGGAAAACTGTTTGGTCAGTAATCGGGAATGAGAATCCTAATCTTGGGCTTACAGCAGTAAAAGCAGGAACTTTTACTAACTGAGATGGAGTACTAACGTTTCCGCTAGAGGCATCGAAAGCATAGTTAGGATGATAAGGATCTTTGAAAGTTGTATTATCTGTATTAATATAGTCAAATCTTAATCCAGCATTAACAATTAAATTTTTATATTCTAATCTATCTTGGACATAAGCGCCGGCGAAGATAGGTCTTTTAGGAGCAACTTGTCCGGTAGCATAATTTGTAGTTCCCGAATAAGTATTACCATTTACATCATAGCCATAATTATTAACACCGCGTTTGATAAGCATAGCTACGAAAGCAGGCGAAGATGTAGATGTTACACCTGTAGAGTTCATTAATGCTGCAAGATTAGTATTAACGCCGGTTGGGGTATAATCGCTGAAAGACATTATTTGAATTTCGCCGCCTATTTTTAGGCTATTTTCTTTATTTAATTCATCAGATAAAGATGCACTTATATCAAAGTTTGAATTCTGATATTTGTTAAAATTTGCTACTGCATAACCACCTGATTCAACCAAAGGAGTATTTGGAGCAGCAAAAGAAAAAGAGGAGAAAAGGTTGTAAGGAACCGGAACAGCATATCTACCAAGAGTGCTACCTTGGGACAAGCGATACCAAGGTACTTTGGCAGCAGTATTAGCAACGCTATCGCCATAAGCAGCAAAATTATCGCCTAACTGCGGATCATAGGTTTTACCTTGGTTAAAAATATAATGGGCATTTAGTTCAATATAGGCAGTAGAGCTTAGAATTTGAGTTGCCTTAATACCGAAGTCTCCGTTATAGGAATCCTGGATAGGTAAGCGGTTATTATCAAACATAGTATAAATACCGCCGCCAATTCTTTGGCTAGTTGAAGAGTAGGTACCCAAGAGACGAATAATCGTAGGGTTATAATCAAAAGTAATAGTAGCAGCGCCATTATATTGATTAGAATTATTGCCAGGGATAGGGCCGCCGGGATAATTTAATTTTAAAGTATCGTGAGTTGCACTTGAAGGAGCATCACCGACGACACCGAAATTAAATCCGTTGACTTGCTGCGGATTAGCATCAGCTTGGCCAAGATTTTCCAACAAAGCAAAAATCTTAATATGATCGCCGACCAAAGGACCGCTAATACTACCAACGACATCATTATAGCCATAAGAATAAGCACCAAGATGCTGAGCACCGTTGTATCTATTTTTACTACTCTTGAAAGTCCAGTTGTCGGTAATATATTGTAAACTAGCTTTAAGAGAAGGGCCGCCGGATTTCAATTCAGCGCGAACGATACCAGCATTAGCTCCGCCGAACTCAGCGGTATAGCCGCCGGCTTGGACCTGAATTTCTTCAATAGCATCCTGAGGTAAAGTAACCTGTCGATTTCCTGAAAATGCACTTGTAATATTAGAGCCTTCAAGGTAGTAACCTACTTCATCCTGGCGACCGCCGCGAACGTAGATAGTTCCTTCTTGAAGAATAACACCCGGTGTAAGAGAGATAATATTATCTACTCCACGAATCGGCAATGCATCTATTTCAGCATTGGTAGTAGTACGAATAGCATTAGTATTACTTTTATTAACCAATGGTCTTTGAGCAACAATTTGAACTTCACCAACCGTTACGCCAGTAGCGGGTAATTTGAAGTTTAACTCAGTTGCGAGGTCAGAATTAACACGAACATTTGAAATTGTAACAGTTTTATAGCCCAGATAAGTGGCTTTAACTGTATAAACGCCTGCATCAAGGAAGTTAATGGTATAATCTCCGTTAACATCTGTAGCAGCGCCCAAAGAAGTTCCAACAACTAATACGTTTGCACCTATTAGTGGTTCTCCAGTTTGGAGATCTATAACTTTACCTTTGATTCTTCCGGCTGTACCTGCGAATAACATCACTGGTATTAGCAACAGGAAAAAAACGACGGTAATCTTTGGCTTCATATCGCTTCTCCTATGTAATGAATTGTTTTGTTACTGGTTGATTATTTAATTGTAACTAGTGGGCAAAAAAATAGAAAGTTAATTGGAAAACAGTGCCATTTTTATGTAAAGAATTGTAAAATATTGTCACAAATGGGCTTATTTTTGAATAAAATTTAGGTTTACGGTTCAATTGAATAAAAAAACCAAGGATAAGCGGTTTTTATTAGATAAAAACAAGAAATAAAAAAAATGAAATTTTTCAAATATTTATTTAACAAATTAATAATATTATGAACACTTATCCAATAATTTTATAACCAATTCCATGGACAGTTAAAATGTTTTTAGGTCGATTTGGGTTCTCTTCAATTTTTTGCCGAAGTTTAACAATAAAATTATCTATAGTTCTAGTAGTAGGGCTTTCATCGAATCCCCAAATTATTCTTAATATTTCATCTCTGCTAACGGTGAAATTCTTTTTTTCATAGAGAAGCCGAAGGATTTCAAATTCTTTATGAGACATCGGTACAGAGCCATTAGCATCGAATGCATTATAGGTAGCAAAATTAACAGTGACCTTTCCCAACTTAATTTCTTTATTCATTTCTTTTACAATTGTATGGCTACCTCTTCTTCTGGAAACAGCTTTGACTCTTGCAATCAGTTCTCTAATGCTAAAAGGTTTTGTCATATAATCGTCCGCACCGAGTTCTAATCCAAGCACCCGATCAATCTCTTCACCCTTAGCGGTTGTCAGAATTATAGGTATTTCATTTCCGGATTTTCTTAATGATTTACAAATATCAAATCCTGTCATATGCGGAAGCATAACATCCAAAAGGACGAGGTCATAATTATTTTCACTAATTTTATTAAAGCCTTCCAAACCATCTCTGCAGCTTTCAACAGTAAAGCCCTCGCCTTCAAGATTATCCTTTAGAATTGTTATCATATTAGGATCATCTTCAACAATTAAAATATGTGACATAATTTGTTCCTTTAATATTTTTAATTTAATTCAAATTAATTAACAGGGAATTTCAAAATAAAGCAACTTCCCTTTCCTTCGCTGCTTTCGACCAAAATTTTTCCATTGTGAGTTTTCATAATTTCTTTAGCAATCGATAGTCCAAGTCCGGTACCTTTAATAAGATTCAGAGAGTCATTTGTAATTCTATAATATTTTTCGAAAATTCTTCTTTGGTTTATGTTTGAAATACCAATTCCATAGTCTTTAACATTAATAAAGAGAAAATCATTTTCAATGCCGGTAGAAATATCAATTTGTTTTTGGGTAGTACTATATTTCATTGCATTGTCAATAAGATTAATAATAACTTCAACCACCGAATCTTTATCAATTGAGATATCAGGGATTAATTTATTAGGGATAAAGATAACTTTAAATTTATTATTATCTAAATGTGTTTTATATTTATCCAGAATATTTTCTATTACGAAATTAAGATTTTCTTTAGTAAAATTATATGTTTTTTTATTTTCTTTAAGAGAATAAAAACTAAGTATTTTTTCCACCAGCCGGCTCAGGCGGCTGCTTTCTTCATATATAACGTTATAATATTCGGCTTTTTTCTTTTTATCATCAATTTTTCCCATTAACAATGTTTCAGAGAAAAGACCGATCAGAGATAGAGGGGTGCGCAGTTCATGGGAGACATAAGAGATAAAATCGGCTTGTAATTTTGCAAGTTCTTTTTCTCTTTTGAAGTTTTTAAGGACAAACCATAGCCCGATAATAATAAAGAGATTGATGACTAATATCAGAAAAAGATTTTTCAGCATTCTGCTTTTTACTAATGCAGGTATATTCATACCTTTTAGATTAATAGATATTTCATAATTAGGGGAAATTACCAAGTTTGCAGTTTGCTCGGCTATTAATTTTGAAAAATTCCCGGATTTATAGACAATTTTGCCATTTTGAGTATTTGAAATATTTATTAAAAATTCATTTTGAGATATTTCTTTAATGCGATTCGAAAGAATTTGGTTGATAAATAATTCGGGATTTATCAGCAGTGCGCATATTTGTCCGTTAACAACAGGCAGCGTTACAGGGGAGACCAACAAGTTTAGCTTGCCGTTGATAACGGAGATAAAAGGATTATGTCCTCTGTAAACTTTAGAATCCGGTTTGAACAAGTTTTTGATTTTCACTTTATTTAATATCAATAACTTATTAATATTTTTTTGTTTATAATTTGGGTCTGAGCTAATTATGCTTGAAATATTTATAGTTTTTTTAGAAAAATTAGTATCGGCAGTCATAGCCAATTCAATAAAATTATTTTGAATCAAAAATTCTTTACTTATAAATGAGAAATACTTAGGGTTTTGTTTTTTTTGTTCTAAGGTCATTAACACAAAATTTCTTGTTAAGTCCTCAATATAAGCAGTCGAATATTCATTCAATGAAAGCAGAATTGTTTTAAGTTCATTATTATAAACCTTCTGGATATTTTTTTCATTTTGATTCAGGGAACTAATTTGATAGAACGATAAAATGCCGGCAGGAAGTAATATAATTAATAATATGAGATAAAATATTTTTTCGTATGGCTTATTCATTTTAGGAAGGAAAAAAGAATAGGGGCAAGGTTTTTAGACATTATAGTATTTTTATTAAATGTATAAAATTAAATTATATTATAATATAATATAGCAAAAGGGGTAAATATACTAAAGGATATTTTTAATGGTTAGAAGAAAGGCAACAGATGACGGTAAATGCGGGAAGCATTTACCGTCAGGGATTCTGCTGATTATTTTTGTGATGAAGATTTAACTTTCGCATTTTCGATCATAACGGGATAAGAATAGCCTGCGCCAAAATCTTTATCAAGAGCCACTGTACCTTGGACAACAATTACATCGCCCACAGCGACATTATCAGTTGAAGTTACAAGCAAATCATAATCTTCGCCGAAAGATGATCCATCCTGAATATGGATCCAATTTCGGTTCATAATATCGGGATTAAATTTAACAACTTTACCTTTTATTTCAACGGAATGACCTTCGAGGCTTTTTTTCTGTGAATAGATATCAGCAATAGTCTTAGCGCCTTTCAGCGGTTCGATGGAAATAGGTTCTTTTTGAATATTCTGAGTTTGAGAATGGGCAGCGCTTAGAGAATTCGGAGCTGCTTCAGTAGAAACAGCCTGGACAAATAAAATTGAGTCAAATGTTTTATTAAGAGTAGTGCTGTGGAAATTTTTCATTTCCATTCCGTTTGAATAATAAACAATTTCACCTTTTTGGACATTTGTTTGAGGTGCAGCGATCCAGTATTGATTTCCGTTTTCATCTACCTGGAGGTAGGTATAGCCGGCAGCATTAACATTATCCAAAATTTTTACGGCGTGAGTTCCGGCAGGAAGATTTTGAGCCGGCAGATTATTTTCTCCTTTTTTAGAGCAAGATGATAATCCGATTAGAGATATAATTGAAAAAGCTAATAATAATCGTTTCATATATTTTACCGTTTTAAGATTAATAAATTTTACAATATTTAGCTACAAATATATCAAAGGCAAAATCAATCTCCGAATAATTATTTTATAATTAAATAAATTATTAGTTTAAATTTCAAAAACGGGCGAATTATTTTAGAAGCGATAATAATATGATTTTTTTATTTATAGATAATCTGCATTTCATAATTAACCATTACGGTTATTTGGGGATTTTTTCGCTACTTGTATTTGGAATAATAGGACTTCCCGTTCCTGATGAAACACTTCTTACATTATCGGGATATTTAATATACAAAGGACATCTTCATATTATTCCCACATTTTTGGCTGCTTATTTAGGGAGTATCTGCGGAATTTCGATTAGTTATGCAATCGGTAAAACATTCGGCAGACCAGTTTTAATTAAATACGGAAAATTTTTACATATAGATGCAGAGAGATTGGACAGAGTTCATCATTGGTTTGAAAAGATCGGGCGTTGGACTTTATTTATAGGTTATTTCATTCCGGGTGTTCGACATATCACAGCAATTTTTGCCGGTATTTCGGAATTAGGGATGTGGGAATTCGGTTTATTTGCTTATTCAGGGGCATTAGTTTGGACGGGAACATTTTTATCCATCGGATATTTTTTTGGAGATCACTGGGAAAGAATTCTTTTCAGCATAGAGAAAAACATCGTAACAATTTCTATAGCAGCAGTTGTAATACTAATTTTCACTTATGTAATAAAAAAAATTTGGAGAAAAAAGAAATTTAAATGAATGGGCAGCGAAGGCTCACCGAATTATAAATTTAACATATCTTGAAACAAGAGTTATAATAAGCACATTCATTGATCAAGATATTTATTTAAGCTACTGATTTTCATTCTCATTACTTACTAAATATCTTTTTATTTTTTGAGTAGTAGTTTTTTCAAATTCTGATTGCCGGACGTTAAATTTTTTGATTTGTTTATATATTGGAAGTCCTTTATTAACATCTTTAATAACCTGTGAAATAGTTTGCTGGATAAGGTCTTCAGTAATGGGGACATTATTATTTTCCGAATATTCGATAAAAGCTTCAGCGTCAGTCACAAGCTGCACTGCGAT
>JAJXTM010000028.1 GCA_021783875.1 Bacteroidota bacterium | reverse complement strand
TTGCAATAAACAGCGGAAAATTTTTACTGTTGAATTCACTAATCGCTCTGCTTTGTTCCCTGTTAATTCAAATTGGAACTAATTTTACAAATGATTTATATGATTTTCTTAAGGGCGCAGATAATCATAAGAGAAAAGGACCATTAAGGGTTTTATCTTCAGGTTTAATTACTGTTACAGAGATGAAAATGGGTAGTTTTCTTATTTTCTTTTTATCTTTTTTATTTGGACTTTATCTCGTCAAATCAGCAGGAATCATCATTTTAATTATAGGTGTGGTTTCAATAATTGCTGGTATAGCTTACACTGCCGGACCTTTTCCTCTGGCATATAACGGACTAGGAGATATATTCGTATTTATGTTTTTTGGGGTTGTCGGTACAATGAGTACATATTATTTACATACAAAAGAATTTTCCATCATATCTTTCCTTGCTTCAATTCCTGTAGGAGCTCTAATTACTAATATTCTTATTATAAATAATTACCGAGATATAGAAGAAGACAAAGCTGCAGGCAAAAATACATTAGCAGTTATGCTAGGGAAGAACTTTACTCGTTATCAATTTATTTTTTTTATTATAATCTCATTTATAATACCTGCATTTCTTTTTTTTGTATTTCACTTTCATATATGGATATTTCTTCCTTACATAACTATTCCTCTAGCTTATCGATTAATTTTAATGATTTATACCTTTAATGGACTTCAGCTAAACAAAACTTTAGAATTGACAGCTAAATTTTCTGCTATATTCGGAATTTTATTCGCCGCCGGTCTGGTATTATGAATAATATTGATTTAACTTATGTTCCTTTTACACTTCAACTTAATGAACACATTATAACTTCAAATACTGTAATTCGAGAGCGAAAAGGGTTCATAGTAAAATTAAAACGAAATAAATATGTTGGATATGGTGAAGTCACTCCTTTGCCTGAATTTGGTTCGGAAAGTTTTGAGCAAGACGAAAAAGCAATTAAAAATTTCAATTTTAATCTGCAAATTAAACCAAATAATTTTATTCAAAGCTTGGATCGTAATCTGCAAGATTTTTCTCATCTACCGGCTTTTCGCCATGGCATTGAACAGGCTTTATTAAATCTTTTTTGCTCTGAAGCGAATATTTCATTAAATGAAGTACTAAATTGTTCTTCTAAGAATTCAATTAAAGTCAACGGAATAATTGGAATTTTGAAACCTGAAGAGACTGTTACAAAAGCATTAGAATTAGTAAAAAGTGGATTTTCTACTATTAAATTAAAAGTGGGAAGAAATGACTTTGATGAAGATTTCGAATGTTTAAGTGCCACACGAGCAGCTTTAGGAAATGATATTAGAATCAGAATTGATGTCAACGGGAAATGGGAGGCAAAAGAAGCAATTATTAATTCTAATAGACTAATGGACCTTAATTTAGAATTCATTGAACAACCGGTAAATAATTTTTTAAGTTTTAAAAAATTATCTTTTAAAACAAACATTCCGTTATCAGTTGATGAATCTGTCAGAAATTTTGACGATGCTATTAAATTTATTGAATCAAATTCAGTAAAAGCTATAGTCCTAAAACCGATGTTGTTGGGCGGCATTATTAATACGTTGAGAATAATAGAAGCAGCCGAAAAACAACATTTAAAAGTTATAATATCTTCTTCTTTTGAAACATCCTTGGGAAGATCGCTGGCAATATTTGCAGCATCCACAGTTAAAGGCGAAATAGCGCATGGTTTAGATACTGCACGTTTTCTGAGGACTGACCTTTACAAAAATCCTTATCCCGTTATAAACGGCAAAATCTCTCTAACAACAAATAAATAAATTTTCAGATGACATTTACACAACAATTCTTCGGAATAGATAATATTTTTCAACCTAATGAAATTGCAATAAAAACATCCTTTTCCTCGCTAAAGTATGATGAACTTATTAATCATATCTTAACATCGGTTTTTTATTTAAAACAAATCGGTGTTAAGCAAAATGACTATATAGGTATTACCGGCGACAATTCATATCAGTTTATCGTAACAATCTTTGCGCTTTGGCAAATCGGTGCTATTCCCGTTTTAATTAATATTCGTTTACTTAGTTACGAAATCGATGAGCTATTGGAAATTGCTAATTGTAAAATGTTTCTGATTTCAAAAAATTTGTCAAACTCTTTCTATTTTGGGGAAATTCCCAAGATTTTTTATCCGTTCGAAGCAAAAGAAAACATTGGACAAACTATATTGCCTATTAACCTAAATAAAAATGCAGTAATTATATTTACATCTGGTTCAACTGGAAAACCTAAAGGAGTTGAAATAACCTTTAAAAACCTCATAAATAGCGCTCAAACGGGAAATCAATATTTTGTTCATAAACAGAATGACAGTTGGATTGCAAGTCTTCCCTTTTATCACATAGGAGGATTTTCAATAATTATGCGATCTGTTTTATTTGGGTTGACATTGATTATCCCGGACAATTTAGATGTAAAAAACTTGGCGCAATCTTTAAAGTCCTTTGACCCCAGTCACGCGTCATTTGTTTCAACGCAATTAAAAAGACTAATCGAATTAGATGTGAAGCCGAATAATTCGCTTCGTAATGTTTTAGTAGGAGGCGGATTCATAGATCAAAACTTAGTAGAAAATGCGATAAAATCCGGATGGAAAGTTTCATTATCTTTTGGAGCTACTGAGACTTCATCTTTCGTATCAATTTTAAGTCAGGAACATTTTAGATTTAAGAGAGGCTCTTCAGGGAAAGTTTTGTATCCTAATAATATTTTAATATTAGACGATAATAAGAATATTCTTCCCCCAGGTATAGTTGGAGAAATAGCTATAAAAAGTAATTCGGTTGCAAAAGGATATATAAATAATATTGAAGAAACCAAAAAGAAATTTTTGAATGGACTTTATTATACTGGTGATTTTGGATTCTTAGATAAGGATGAATATCTTTATGTTCAAGCTCGTAGAAATGATTTAATAATATCTGGCGGCGAAAATGTTAATCCTTTAGAAATAGAAAATGAATTAATTAAACATCCATTAATTCTGGAAGCTTCAGTATTTGGTTTAATGGATAGTGAATGGGGACAAATTATAGCTGCAGTTATTGTTTCTGAAAATAACACAATAATTCCATTAGAAAATATAAAATTATTCCTCAATAATAAACTTTCTTCTTTCAAACATCCGAAAAGAATATTTTTTGTTCCAGAATTACCAAAAACTGAGCTTGGTAAAGTTAGGAAGGAAAAATTAAGGGATATGTTTAATTACTAGGATTTATTTTATTTGATACTTTTTAAAACACTCTATAATTTCATTGTTCATTGCTTTTTTCCTCCAGGTAATTTTATCAACAAAAACATGAACTGTATAAACAACAACACATATTTCTTTTTTTGCATTCAAGATTTCATATTGCAATTCAAAAGAAGAGCTTTTTAGAGTTTTTACTAAGATTTGAATCGATATCTTTTCTCCGTGCTTCAAAGGTTTATGATAATGTGCTTCGCTTTTTAATATCGGGACAATATAATGCATATTATTCCAATAATCTTCTTTTAAATTAAATTTCGTTATCAAATCTTCATAAGCAGAATGACAAATTTCATAAATCCTGCCGAAGAATAAAATTCCAGCTGGATCACAATCATGAAAGCTTATTTTATTTTTGGTTATAAACATTTTTAGCTCTAGTTAATTGATTTTATATTTTTAGACTATAAGACTGTTTTCTTTAGACAAGAGATTTTTGGGGACAGAATTAATAATTTCTGATGCTAAGGCATCAATTAAATGACGCTTTAAATAAGCTTTACTATATACTAAGCCTATTTCTCTTTTCGGAACAGGATCATTAAATTCACGAACCATAGATTTACTTTTCTGATTTTCAAAATTTTTGACTGCTAAATAGGGTAATAAAGTAATACCGAAATTCTGTTCTACAAGCTTAATTAAAGTATCAAGATTGCCTCCTTCAAATAATATTCTTCGGCTGTTTTGCTTCCATTCTTTTTCTGTAGAACTGCATAACTTTAGAGTTTGTCCTCTCAAACAATGTCCCTCTTTTAATAATAATAAATCATCAGTTGAAAGGTCATCAACGTCAACTTTTATTTTATTAAACAGTGCATGCTTACTGCCGATATATGCCATAAATGGCTCAAAATAAAGAGATTTCTCAGAAATATCTTGGTTATTTAAAGGTAAAGCAAGGATTCCAAGATCAATCAAATCATTATGAATTCCTTTAACAATTTCTCCCGTAGTAATTTCATCAATTATGATTTCAAGTTTAGGATATTTTTCAGTAAATGATTGTATAAATAATGGTAATAAGTATGGGGCAATTGTTGGAATAATTCCAATCTTTAAGGAACCTGTATATTCACCTGTTTCATTTTCGACAATATTTTGTAGTCTTTCTGATTCACGTAAAATGGTACGGGCCTGCCTAAGTATTTTTTCTCCTATTTCAGTTGGAATAACCGGTTGCTTACTGCGGTCGAAGATAAGCACCCCTAGCTCTTCTTCAAGCTTTTGTATTTGCATACTTAAAGTAGGTTGAGTTACAAAACTATGCTCGGCAGCGGTACTAAAATGCCTAAAGTTATCTACGGCAACGATATAATAAAGTTGTGAAAGAGTCATAAAAATAATTAAGCAAATATAAATAAAGCAAAGCAGAATGGAAATGAGATGATATCCAGCTCTTAGAACAGACCATCAAAATCACTATCAACATTTCAATAAATAATAGCTATATGCAAATAGTTATTATCTATTTGAATCACCACGGCATAAGGTTTAAATTGGGATTAACAATATTAATAATTAAAAATTAAAGAGAGGATCTAAATTATGAGTAACCTTTTATCATTAGGAGCAAAGTTTCCCGAGTTCAAAAAAATTGCAGTTTTATCAACTGAAAAAGGAAAAGAATTTTCTGAAATTAATTCTCATGATCATATCAATGAAGGCAAATGGATGGTAATGTTCTGGTACCCAAAAGATTTTACTTTTGTTTGTCCGACAGAAATAGCTGAATTCAATAGAAATTTTGAAGAATTCAGGGATAGAGACGCTATGTTAATAGGTGCTTCAACTGACACAGAATTTGTTCATCTCGCTTGGAGGAAAGACCACAAAGACTTAAAAGACCTTAAATTTCCTTTGATTGCAGATACATCAAAATCTTTAGCTGAATCATTAGGTATTTTAGAATCTAATGAAAAAGTTGCTTATAGAGTCACTTACATTGTAGATCCTCAAGGTATTATTCGATGGGTAAGTGCAAATGATTTGAATGTCGGAAGAAATGTAAAAGAAGTTATCAGAGTTCTTGATGCTCTTCAAACAGACGAACTTTGTCCATGTAATTGGGAAAAGGGACAAGAAACACTTCAAGTTGCTTAATAAGTAAAAAATAGGATTAAACTAATAAAGTTATGGGAAGGTGTATTCCTTCCCCTTTTTTATAATTTATTTGGATAAAAATATTAATGTCTATAAATGAAACAAAAATTGATTTACTAAAGGATTTAGGAATTGATGAGAATAGTATATTCCCAGTTCTAGAAAAGATGGTTGAAGGTGAAACTAAATTTCTTCGTGATTTACGTATAAACCTAAAAAACATACTCAATTCAGAGCATTACAATATTAAAGAGGCATATTTAATTGCAACTTCAATTGCTGTTAACGATAAAAATAATCATTTAATATCTGCATTTACAAAACTTGCTAAATTAAACGGTGCAACTGAAACTGAAATTGCAGAGGTTTATGCATGTGCGTCAACTTTAGCTACAAACAATGTATTCTATCGATTTAAGCACTTTATAAAATCCAGTACTGAAATTTATCAATCTATGCCTGCTGGAATTAAAATGAATATTATGATGAATCCAGTGTTAGGTAAAGAACTTTTTGAGCTAATCAGTCTAGCAGTATCGGCAGTTAATGGATGTGAATCATGTGTAAATTCGCATGAAGAATCGGTCAGGAAACTAGGCTCAAGCGAGGCAAGGATTTTTAATACAATAAAGCTTGCTTCCATAGTCAAAGGACTATCAATAGCATTAAATTAGATAATTTTAGATTAACAAAATTCTAATTGACTCTAATGGATGGACTTTACTGCTTTGTCTGAAGAACTTCGATAAGTTTCAATGCTATATCGATTTCTTCTTTCGGTAATTCAGGTCCTGTCATATCGAGAGCAATTCTTAACCATCTAATATTCAGGTTTTTTGAAGCGACTGTCAATTCTTCTTCAGCTTTTTGAGGAAATTTTTCAATAACATTTGCAAATTCAACTGTTGCTTTCAGGCATATAATACTCGGTATTAAACTATTGTTGCAAATACGGATTAAGTTATTAGTCTGGTCTATATTACCTGAACATAAACTTACAGCCTTTAGACCCGCATTTTTTTGAATACCAACCTTATTAAATGCTTTAAGATTTTTATCCCCAGCCACTTTCATTAGTATATCAACACTTGAATCAACTTCGAATCTGCTTTTAAGCCCTTTATTATAAGCTTTTTCAATAGCTGTAAGAATTGCAGTATCGATGTTTTCCTTCGCTTTATTAATTACTTCAAAACCATTCCGGAAATCTTTAGAAAGCTTGATAACAGTTTCATAATCCCCATTTTTCAATGCATGATCTAACTGCAGTGAAGGACTTTCTCTAGAAGCCAATTTTCTATCTTCATCCTGATTGTATCGTTGAGAAGCAGTTATATCATTAGCTAAAATTTTTGGATTTTTTTTCTTTTCCTGATCCGGTTGTAATATTTTGATTCCGTTTGAAAGCAAATTCTCTACAACAAGATCTAGGTTATCCTCATTAACATTGAAACTGACTAAATTATCATCTCCCAGAGTTCCATATCTAAAAGAGGAAATATCAATGGTTTTTGTAGATTCTTTTAATGCCTTTAAAAGATTTTTAATTAAGACTAATTCCTCATCTTTAATCTTTAATACAATTTTTTGATTCACACATCTACCTTAAAAAGTTTCTAAAAATGATAAATAATATCTATTAATAAAGAGAAATATATTATTATCGATTAAATTATATAGAAATTTAAAATTTTCTCAAATTGATATTTGCTTGAAGCAAAAATAAATATCAATTATATGAATTTACGATGAAAAACAATTGAATTTAACCCATTATAGAAATAGAAATCAAATATCTTTAAAGAAATTTATTGATATTCTCAATATTTCCCTAATTTTCCCCTTATTTACTCATTTCAAGATTTTAATTATTTGGTATTATCCGTAATTCTAATATAAACTATTTTTCATTTTCTCAAAATATCATATTTTAATAATATTTAAATAATATTACTTAGCAGAAAACTTATAAATGGTAATTTGGACATATTCTTGACCAGGATTTAATATTACTGAGGGCCATTTGGGTTCATTAGGTGAATTAGGATAGTGTTGTGTTTCTAATGCTAAACCAGTTCTAAAATTGTACTTTACTTGATTCTTCCCAGTCTGTTTTCCATCGAGAAAATTACCCGAATAAAACTGAATGCCAGGCTGATCAGTATAAACTTGTAAATATCTGCCTGTAACAGGTTCATATAAATCTGCAGCTTCTTGAACTACACCATTATAATTATCCAAAATCCAATTAAAGTCATACCCATTTGCAATTTTAAGCTGTTCAAAATTATCATTAATGCGAGCACCGATCGGAATTGGTTTGCTAAAATCAAGCGGGGTATTGTCTGTTTGAGCTATCTCACTAGTGGGAATTAATTCTTTATTTATTGGAGTATAAAATTTGCTATTTATTTTTAATAGATGATTAAGAATTGTATTTGTAAACATACCGGATAAATTGAAATAAGTATGATTTGAAGCATTAAGAACTGTAGGTTTATCGGTTATTCCATTATAATCAATTATTAATTCATTATCATCGGACAAAGTATAAACTACGGTTAATGTTAAATTACCGGGATATCCTTGGTCACCGTCAGGACTAAAGCATATTAATTTTACAGCCGGTCCATTTTTTGTTTCATAAGCTTCTGATTTCCATATTACTTTGTTAAACCCAACTTTCCCACCGTGCAATTGGTTTTCACCTTCATTAGCAGATACTTTATATTTTATTCCATTTAGATAAAATTCGGCTTTTGATATTCTATTTGCATTCCTTCCAACTATTGATCCAAAATAAGAAGAATCATTAATGTATCCTTCTAGACAATCATAACCGAGAACAACATCAGCATAATGATTATCGCGGTCGGGTGCTGTCAATGAAACTACTGTAGCTCCGAAATCAATTATTTTTACTTCAGCCCCCAACTTATTTGTAAGAGTGTACATTCTCACATCATTGCCATTATCAAGCCTTCCGAATATGGACTTCACAATCATTTTAAAATCCTTTTAAAGTTATTTACGAATAACAATTATACGAATTTTTCTATAATCCATTTAATAATAAAAAAGCCCTCTAAGTGAAAAACTTAAAGGGCTTTTATCCTAGAGCTGGCGATCGGATTTGAACCAATAACCAGCTGATTACAAATAATACAGACTCCTGGCTAATTTGTTTTTAAATCGACTTTTTTGTACCGACTTTTAATTCTAGGTACAATTCAAAGGAGGTTTAGAAATGTTCATTACTAAAGATAAAAGTTCACCGTATTACCAGATAGTTTACTTTGTGGATGGGAAAAGGACAAAGAAATCCACTAGGGAAACAAATGAAGAAGGGGCGTTAAAATTTCTTTTCAATTTTAATCCTGATGCACCAACATCAAAAAAAGCAATCTAGTATTTTGCTTTCCCGTTTTTTTGATGAGTATATTGAATACGTTTCAGGCTCAAAGTCGAAACATTATTTGAAATCTATCAGGCTTTCTTTCAGGCAGCTGCTTTCTTTTTGCGGCAACCAACAACTACAGAAAATAAATACAAAGCTGCTGGATAAATTTATTACTTCTACTTATACGCGTGCACCTAAAGCCGCAGCACTTTACTACCGTAAATTAAAAGCAGCTTTTAACAAAGCTGTAGTGTGGGAATACCTTGCAGAGAATCCGTTAAAGAAAATCAAAGCGCCGAAGCTTGCCAAGACATTACCGGTATTTATTTCAGAAGCTGAATTCTAACTAATCTTGGGTAACACTAATGAACCGTTACTGAAAGATTTATTCATTACTGCTTTTATACAGACATGCGTCAAGCTGAATTAGTCAACATGAAATGGGATTGGATAGATTTAAACCAGAATATAATCACGGTGAAGAACTCTAAAACTTTTACAACCAAGAGTAAAGAAGAAAGAATTATTCCTATTTGTTCAACTCTTAGGAATACTCTATTAAACCGCCTTCCGAAAAAAGTAAACATTACAAATGAAGGGTTCGTCTTTACCCGTATTCCCGGAATAAAGCTTAACGAAAATTATGTTTGCAAAAAATTTAAGAAAGTCGTCCGCTCTTTAGGCTTAAACGATAAAATTAACTTCCATACTTTACGTCATTCATTCGCTTCAATATTAGTTCAGCGTGGTGCTTCACTTTATGTCGTTATAGAATTGTTAGGCCACGAAGATTTGAGTATTACTCAAATTTATTCGCATTTACAAAGCCAGAACTTAAAAGATGCAGTAAATTTGCTCTAATCTTCTGCGAACTTAAATCTTTCGATAATTCCGGCTAAGAGATGAACAATTTTTCTTGTTATAAATATAAAAATACTCAAAGCAATGCCGGTTAGTCCTATCATCATGACAAAGCCGGAGTAAATATATTTCGGAACAGATTTAATTACGAAAGCCATTCCGGCCGTATATATCGCCGCGTCATTATAGTATTTAATATAACTCTCATTTTTAAACCGAGGGAGCTGATCCAAATATTCAAAGCTGAAATGATTTGCTGATCTTTCGTTTTACAGCATCTCTTGATATCTTTTTAACCTACCTTCCAATATGTCGGCAAAATAATTGTCCAGTATAACGCTGGTAAAATAATATATCCATGGGACAGAATTGGGAAATGTAATCTTTCTTTCTAAAAACTTGTGGTAATAATTATGGCCTGCTTCGTGTACTAAGACCATCGCAATGTAAATATCCGGGTCTAAATCCCTTGATTTGATGGTAAACAATTTCGATGCATTTACAGCAACAACCCCTCCTCCATAATATGCCATAACATAATTACTGGAATCTCTTTCTATATTTATTTCAGAGATATTTGAGCAGATAAAATTAAACCAATTTTTCTTTGTTATGCCCAAAACATAATCAAGTTTTAAATCTTCCAGACATCTTTTAATTTCGTTCCTAATTATTTTAAGAGAGTCTATTGAGTAATGAGATATGCTAAAAGTAAGCTCAGGTTCGTTCCTTTTTAGTTGCTTATGATCTGGAATATTTAGCGATTTAATATTTTTTATTTCATCTTGTGAATAACTTCTTTTTTCAGCTTTATTCTGCATGTTGCTAAATAAAGATGATTCGCTTTTTATTCCATCTTCCGTGGAGTCTGCATATAAATTTAGACCATACATGCCTACTATAAATGCTTAGTATAGAAAAATTCCGGGCTTTATAGAGTAGGATAACGTTTAATAATGCATTCATTTATTATATAACAAGATCACAAATAAGGATACACTATTTTAAATAATCATTTAACTTTATCTTAAAGCAAATACTCTTGGATCATTATAAAGCTGAACAAGGAGCGTTGTCTTACCTCATGACAATGGCAGCTTTCCCGAATTCAGAACTCTGAATAATAAAAGTGACAGCTTCATTGGTTATGAGGAAAGCGCCTATTATCCAACCATTAGAAGGTGAAAAACCGAATTGTATATCATTGATGCTATCACTTACAACTTTTGAAAGATTTTGGCGCATAATAGTTCCAGTTGAAGTAACAACAACCTCACTTCCCTGTCCCGAATAGAAAGCTATTCCAGCTTTGACATTAGATCCACTAAAAATCATGAATTTGGCATCGTCATTAATCGGGTTTGATAGTTGAATTACCGAAGAAAATCCGTAAGGCAACTCGTCCTTCTTTGTAATCATTAAATCATTCGGATCAACAGGAACAGCAATACTTATGATGCCATTGGCGTCTAAATCCCAAATGTAATAGATATTGCAGTCGACATCATTCCACTTGGCAACGCCAGCATACTCTACACGTGCTTTTTATGAAAACTGGGATATGCCGATTTCTTTTAGTTGGGCCAGGATGTCAATGAACCCAGCGGTAGCATCAGGATTAGCCTTAACTAGCAAAATAGAGCCATCTTTTACAACAGCCATTATTTGGCCATTATCCGCCCTTGAGATATAAGCACTAATATTAGGATATTTCTTCTCGAACTTGTAGGCGAGCCATTTGTCAACGTCCTTGCGCGAGACAGTATTTTCATGTTTTGCTATTGTCTGGGCAACCTCATTTAAGCTTGCGGAGAATATCGGCGCAATACACCAAACAAATAAAAACAGCAGAAATATTTTTATGCTAAGCTTCATAATTTTAATATTACTTTGTAATTTTATCTACAAACTCAGCAACGTGTTTTGCAAAATCTTTTAACTGAAATTCGCGCGAAAGTGCATATAGTTCGCTTACTGTTTTTGAATTAAATATTCTATTCATCATTGCAATATATTCTGTATTTATCTCATCACTTTTCTTTTCCATTTCATCATCAGAAATTTCACCCAAATCTTGTTGTTTACTATAATTTAACAAGTAAACATCACGCGCATCATTAAGTCTATTTACCAATTCAGCACTTACTATTACATCCTCGGAAGAGTTAGCGTTTAATTCTTTTTCTAGATTGTCTCTTTCGATTTTTAATGAAGCTGATTTATCTTGCGTAGTTTCCAGATTACTCAATTCCTTTTCTATTTTTGCAAGCCGATTAGTTCTTTCTTTCATGTCGGTTAGCTGATTTTGAAACCGCTGAGAATTTTTCTTTATATTACACACATATAAATCTCTTCTGATATTATAAAACTCAGTCATTGATGAATTTAACTCATCATAATTATCTGCAAACTTTACTTTTTCTTTGCTTCCATTAATGCAATTAGTTAAGTAGTCTATTCTGAAATCTAATGAACCATCATATTCAGAAGCTTTAGCTAAATCATATTCTGTTTTCACTGCACTTGATATGCTAAGATATTTTGCTGTGTCAAATACTTTTTTACTTTTTCTTCCAACTTGAACCACCTTATTAAATTTTATATTGCCGCTAATATCTTGATTTTCTGAATTAACAATTGCAATACCTCCGGTTTGCCCAAAGAATTGAATGGCATTCAATTTCCCTTTGGAAGGGAAATAAAGAATTACAGAACTGTTTAATTCTGTATTGCCATCAAAATAACCTAATTGGGACTTGTCAGCAACAGTTGATATTCCTAATGAAGTTAAAGAATCAAGTGGCCAGGAAGAAGCCAATGTGTTTACACCATTTACAAAATATGTCCCTATATCCTTCGCATCTAAACCAGGAAAGAGTGCATAGCCGAACATATCTTTTCCAAGCCAGTCCACTACCATAACCTGGAAACCGTCCTTTATTGCGCTTTTCAATGTAATAGTAGTTGTTTCAATCTTCGAATCGGGTGTGAATTTCCCAGGGAAACTCATAACAATGAAGCCTTTAGCCCCGACGTCCCAGATGTAGAAGTAATGACACATTTGGTTGTCTTCAGGCCTCATTTTGTACCCGCCGTATTCTACATGGGCTTTAGATGAGAATTTAGTTATACCGATCTTCAAGAGAGCGGCAGTTACTGATAGATTAAGACCGTTATAATTAACAAAATCATAACCGACGTTGTTTTTCTCGTCATATCCGAGTGTGAGAATAGCAACTGATTCCTTTGGAGCATTGCCTTCTTTAGCAATGTATAGGCCATTGGACTGTGCCCAATACTGCGTGCTCTTTTCCCAATCCACTTCCAGATTGCTATAGTGTTGCTTTGCGGCATTGACCCATTCCATGACCTGGGCCTTGGAGATTATAGGCAGGTTAGCAGTAGCCGCAGTATCGCTCGTCTGGGCACAGACTTTACTAATGCCAGTGGATAATACCAAAGTTGTAAACCAAACCATTAAAACCGGTAGAAATATTTTTATGCTAAGCTTCATAATTTTAATATTTGATAAATGTGTTAGTCATTGTTATCTAACCTCAAAATCTTCGATAAATAAAAAAAACCTTTAGGTAGAAGCCTAAATCTAAATCCTCCCCAAATCCAAAAAAAAATGAAGAACTTCCCATATAATGTAAAGGGTTATAATCTTCGCGGATATTCATTTCAGGAAATCTTTCATTTTTAAAAAAATATTACTCAATAATAAAAGAGTTAATAAAATTATAATTTTAATTCTCCTTTACTTAATCAGTATCATTTTTTTAACAGAAATGAAATCACCAGCTTGAATTCTATAGAAATATATTCCGCTTGCCAAATTATTAGCGTCAAAATTTACCTCGTAGCTTCCTGTCCTTAATTCTTTATTAAGTATTATTGCTACTTCTTTCCCAAGTATATTGTAAACAGTAATTTTAACATTTAATTCTTTTGGGATATCAAATTTAATGTTTGTTGACGGATTAAAAGGATTTGGATAATTCTGACAAATTCCAAATTTTGTCAGAGTTATATTTTTATCTTGCTCAATTCCGCTAATTATAGTTGTATCTTTAAATTTCCATGGCGTCGACCAATCGCTCGAATCATTACTTCCTAAATGTGCTAGTACACGCCAATAATAAGTCGAATCTGTTTTAAAAGTGTTAATAGGAAATTGCATTTGCGTTGCCGTTATATTATCCCTATCTATAAAAGTAATACTGAATAAAGAATCTAGTGAAATTTGTATTCTGAATCCGCTGGCAAAATTCATATCTTTCCATATAAATGTAGTTTCTGTGTCTGTATTAATAGTTGCGTTCTCTGCCGGTGTTATTAAGACGGGGAATAGACCAGTAGTGAATTTATATACATTTGACCATGCACTTACTGAATTTGAATCTACCGCTGCGACTCTCCAATAATAGTTTGTTCTGCTTTTTAACAAACTACCCCTAATCTGATATTGAATTGTGTCTATTCCGCTCGTGTCTATTAAAGGCGTTGTAAAATTCTCTGAAGTATCCAGTTGAAGATTATATTTACAATTTACTTCGAAAGAATCCCATTTTAATAATGGCGTCAAACTTATATGGCTTGTATCATTCATTGGACTTTCAAGCGCCGACTTTGAAGCGTACCAACTGGCAAACAACGATTTTCTGGAGCCTGTTGTTCATGATCAACTTCGTGTAACAAATACTGTTGGGACTCTTTGGTTTGCTCCTTCATTAGTTGTTACGTTAAAAGAAGTGTCCCTTTTCCAGCCGTCACCCGAATTATAACTAACATAAATATTTCCCTGTGTATTAATCCCAAGGCCAAAATTACTTGCGAATGATGTTGAAATAAAACCATATCCATTATTGTCTGATACATTTATTTTTTCCCAAGTACCTCCAAAGTCAGTTGTTTTCAAAATACTTGTATAGCCCGTTGCATTTTGTCTGCTTGACACTATAAAACAATTTGAGTCGGCTCTTGATATTGAAAAAAAATCTGGACCACCTGGATACCATGAATGTGCATGCGCCCATGGTTGAGTCGTTGTTATATCTACACCATTATAAGTTGAAAGTATCAAGCCATTTGCCCCAACAACTATTCCTGTATCTTTATTAATAAAATGGCAATCCCATAAAATTTGATTTTGATAAAGATTTCCAGAAACGTTATTCCAGCTTAATCCTCCATCAGTAGATTTTTCAATAATTTTATATGGACTCAAACCATTCCCTACAACATATCCAACTTGTGTTGTTGGGAAATCAATAGTGTGCCAATCTGCCTGAGCGATATTATTTGGATTTATATGTGTCCAAGTTAGTCCTCCATCTGTAGTCTTAACTATCATGTTAGATTGTCCGCATATCCATCCTGTATAGTTATCTATAAAGAATATATCGGTAGGTGTTGTAGTATTATTGATACTCACAGATGTCCAGGTTTCACCACCATTTGTAGTTTTTGATACTATGGTATAATTATTAGGTTCTGATACAACCCAGCCAATTTCATCATTTATAAAATAAATTGATTCCAAACTCGAAAAATTAGTCTTAAGTATTGTCCACGTTCCGCTTTGCCCAAAAATATTTATACACATTAACAAAATAGATATTGTAAAAATTTTCTTCATTTAGGTATCTTTCCCTTACTTGATTAAAATCATTTTTATCGTGTTAAAATATTTTCCGGCTTTAATTATACAGAAATAAATTCCGCTTGATAAATTATCTGCAGAATAACTTACTGTATAACTTCCGGCATTCTTTTCTTCATTTATCAATGTTTTTATATTTCTGCCAAGGACATCATAAATGGAAATATTTACAAAACATGCTTTAGGTATATCAAATCGAATTGTTGTGCTTGGATTAAAAGGATTCGGAAAGTTCTGATATAATTTATACGACTTAGGCAAGACGTTTTGTGCTGTTTTTACATTTGAAACTATCCCTATTGAATCAACAATTATATTATTACTGCTATCTGAAACCAGACCGCCTATATCTATGGCTTTTACATATATCTTACTTGGGGTACTTTGTTTTTTAATCACAACTGCATTGCAAACCAAATCATCCAAAGTATCTATGGGTACGTCATTATTATAAACTACTTCCTTTACAATATCCTTATCGTTTGAATTATTTGTAAAAGTAATCCAGGCTGTTGAATCTGTTTCTAAATCTGCTATTATTTTAATACTGGGTTTTTGCGGCGCTATATTATCGCACATGTAAAACGGTACCGATATTATGTCTTTTGACAAATTTACAGCTGCAATCGGCTGCGTTTGTCCCGGTTCACCGTTAGACCATGCGGTATAGACATATTTATAAGGTTCATTAGCACTTTGATAATTAAACCCGTTTATGCTTGTATTGAAGGTATAGTCATTTGAAATATATAATAAAGTTTCTCCAGGATAAATATCTCTTCCTTGTCCTAAAAAATCTATATAACCTTTTTGTCCGGTTTCCGGATCAGGGTAATCTGTTTTAGTATTTTCAACCTTTATCCACTTTTGCTGTGAATAATCCCATGCATATATATCTAGCCCAACCCAAACATTATAAATTTTTTGATTTGATATATTTTTCACTTTTAATACAAAATCTGATGTAGTACCTACTCGCATCGGTTTTATCCCGGTTACTCCGGGCAAGCCTACGCTATCTATTTCA
>JAJXTM010000292.1 GCA_021783875.1 Bacteroidota bacterium | reverse complement strand
TATCCGGATAGTAAAAATTTACGAAGCGCAAAATATGGACTTGCATGGTGCTATTTTCAGCAAAATCATTATAATGATGCTTACAAAATTTTTAATTCTATTTCTGAAGGTAATGATAGTATTGCTATAAAATCATTTTATTGGATGGCTGAATCTAAAAGATATGCCGGCGAAGAAGAAGAAGCTTTTTACCTTTATAAAAAATTTATAGATAAATATCCGGGGAGTAATTTAATAAAAGGCGTAATGTTCCAGATAGGAGCAATATATTTTAATTCAAAGACTTATAATTTGGCTTTGCAATACCTTGAAAATGCTTCCTCAGATAGTGATAATGTTGTCAGGGCAAAATCTCTAATGCTTATAGGTGAGATTAATTTAGATGAAAATAAATATGAATTGGCAATTAAATACTTTACTGAATCTATAAATACTCCTTATGCTCCGGAAAATGAAATAAATAGGTCGAAACTGGGTCTTGGAGTAGCATATTTCTATGAGCATCAATATGAAAAAGCAATAATTAGTTTACGAGAAATAACTTCTAAACATCCTAATTTTGAAAGAAATAAGGTCAGTTTTTACATTGCTGAAAGTTATTATTCGCTGCAAAAATATAAGGAAGCAATTAAAAGCTATAATGAAGTTGACATTAATGAAAGGGAAGTTGGAAGTTTGGCTTTGTATGGGAAAGCTTATTGCTATTTTAATATGCACGAATATGAAAATGCTTCTAAAGAATTCTCATTGTACATAACTAAATTTCCAGAAAGCTCTAGAATAGTTGATGCAAGAATTCGCTTAGCAGATAGTTATTATGGCAGTAAGAATTTTGCAGCTTCTAGTAATATTTACAAGGAAATGTTTAAATATGATAGAGGTGCTTTGGATAATCCGTACGCATTTTATCAATATGCACAATCTCTATACAAAGCAAATAAAACTGCAGATGCAATAAATGAATTTCGTGCTTTACAGGAAAAGTTTCCTCATTCTGAATATGCCGATAAATCACTTTTTGTAATAGGATGGATCAATTTTCAACAAGGCAATTATCCTGAAGCTATTAGTGACTATCAAAATGTGCTTAACCGCTATCCTCATTCATTGCTAGGTGCTGATGTATATTATTCCATTGGCGATTCATATTATAATTTAGGCAATTATGACACTGCTATAATTAATTACCAAAAAGTAATCTCCATTTATCCTAATTCTTCGCATGTTTTGGATGCTATTAATGGTATTCAATATTGCTATGTTGCAGAGAATCATCCCGATCAAGCTATAAATATGATAAACCAATTTGTTGATGCAAATCCCGGACTGCATTCCCTAGATCAAATATATCTTAAAAAAGGAGATATTTATTATAGTATCCAAGACTACAAAAATGCTGAAGACAGCTACAAACAATTTATTGCAAATTATCCCCAAAGCAAACTTGTTCCCCAAGCCTATTACTGGGTAGGTAAGAGCGCAGAAAATCTAAATCAGAATACTGATGCATTATATTATTTCCAGAAAGTATTAGAATTATTCCCTAAGAGTGAATCGGCTCCGGACGCAGTCATTGAAATGGGAAATATTTATAATGTAATGAAAGATTATGAAGATGCTGTTCAATTGTACGATAAAGCTTTAACTATATTACCAAATCAACTCCGATTTCCGGAAATCTTATTTAATAAAGGTTTAACTCTTGAAAATAAAAAAGATATACCTTCTGCTTCGGAAGTTTTTAACTCGATTATCCAAGAATATAACCAAAGTATTTTTGCAGATAAATCAAAATTGGAATTGGGTATAATTGATTTAGCTGCAAATCAATATTCAGATGCGGCTAATTATTTTAATGATTTAGCACAAAAACACACAGATGAAATTGGTGCTGAAGCTCAATATTACCTAGGAGAAACATATTTTGAACAAAATGATATCCAAGATGCTGTATCTTCATTAGTTTCAGTTGCTACTGTATTTCCGGCTTATAATGAATGGGTGGCAAAATCAAACCTGAAACTTGGTGATTGTTATGTTAAACTGAAGGATTATAGAAAAGCTAGAGAAATTTACGAAGCTGTATTTTCAAGCCATCATGCTGACTCTTATGGCAAAGAAGCAAGATTGAAGATTAGGAAATTGAAATGATAAAAAAAATATTTATAATAATAATTTTTGAATTTTTAACCATATTTGCTCAAGATGCCCAAAAACAAAATCCCGGAGTTCAATTACCGGATTTTGTTATTACCGGAAAAGACATCATTTCAGTAGAGAATGCCAAAAAAATACCGCCACCTTTTATTTCAACGGTCTCTGAAGAGTTTTTCAAACCAACATTTTCACCTGAAGAACTAAAAATCAATGAAGTGGATATACCAATCAAAGGTTCTCAAATTCCTTACGATTCAGTTCATTTTTATAATGGGAAAATTGATGCCGGAATGGGATTGTACTCACTTCCATATTTTGATTTGAATTATTCACAGCCATTCGCCGATGGTATAATCGAAGGTTTTGCTAAAGGATTAAACCAAAAAGCATTTATTTCTAATAGCGATAAATATTCAATTAGTGGAGGAGCAAACCTTTTACTATTTGTCTCAGATAAAAGTAGTATCCTGCCGGGTACTCATTTTAAATTTAGCGGCAATTATTCATTAAATAATTATAAGTTGTACAATTCTTATGATCCTCTGACAAGAAGAAATCTTAGCGAAGGTTATGGCTCTTTAAAAATTGAGAATCTAATTAGTAAATATATAATCTTTAGCGGTAATATTGAAGATAATTTAACCGCTATAAATGCAGAAAAATATACTGAAAATTTAATGAAAATAGAAGGATTTGCTAAAATGGGATTCCCTGCATTTTATTTAGGAATGGATGCAGGATTCCAAAAACAATTCTTGACAATTGATTCGTTGAATAATTATAAAAGTTTTTACTTTACTGCAAAGCCTTATGCTGAATTAAATATAACAGATCTTCTTAAAGCGTCTTTTGGATTAGATTATGCCCAAGTAAGCGGAGATAATTTTTTCTCTATATATGCTTCTGGGGCTTTGAATCTTGGTAATGGGCTTTCACTATATGGAGATTTTTCTCCTGGTACCGAATATCTAACTTCAAAACATTTTCTAAATATTAACCCTTATTATAGTCCTCACCATTTTGTCGATTTGTTTGTTAAGAAAAATGCGGCAATTAATGCATATTTAAAATATGAATATCAAAGGTATTTTGAGATCGATGCGGGTATAAAATATTTTAATGTACGTAATTTACCGTATTTTTCTGATGTTGTTTCTAAAGGTGTTTTTAATATATATACTGCAAAAGCCAAGAGCTATTCAGCTTTTGTAAATTTATTAATGCCCTTAGGAATATATGGTCAATTTTATGGGACAATAGAAGCTAATAGCACTAAAGAAGATTCCTTAGGGAAATTTGTACCGTATTTCCCTCAATTTATGGCTTCTATTAATTATGGGTATAATTTTCAAGACGGATTATACGGGCAAATTAAATTAAAATATAATGATGGTAATTATACCAATATTATAAATAGTAATAAACTCAATCCATATTTTAATATTGGCTTTGATTTCTCATATCAAGTTAGTAAGGGATTTCTATTAAATCTTAATTTGTCAAATCTTATTAATAATAAGAATTTTATATGGAATGGATATCAAGATTTACCTTTAA
>JAJXTM010000291.1 GCA_021783875.1 Bacteroidota bacterium | reverse complement strand
GGTAAAGAGGTCTTTATTGTATCTTCTACTACTGAATCAATTAAGGAAACATTTCTATATGTTAAGAAAACCGGACCGGTTTGTGCTCCAGTTGTGATGATATGGTTTGTTCTATCATCTTCTTTTTCCTTCCGTGTTTTTTCATGCTTTAATATTACATCGTTATCATAATCATCCACAGAAAAAGTAGCGGCAATTCCTGTTTGAGAACGACCGTCCATAGTTAATTTATAAAGATAAAATTTTGGTTCCTCCTCTGCTATTAAATATCCTCCGCTAATAATTTCGTCTAAATTATTTTTTGCTTTTTGATATACTTCGGACGAATAAGGATTTATTTTATCATCTAAATCAATTTCAGCTCTGGTTACATGAAGAAGATTTAATGGATTATCCTTAGCTAGTTCTTTTGCTTCAACACGATTAACTACATCGTAAGGTACACTTGCAACAGTACTTGCATATTTATCTCTGGGTCGCAAAGCACGGAAAGGTTTTATAATTGCCACAGTATTACTCCATATGGGAAAATTTTTACACTTCAAAAATCGATAAATTGTAGATAATAATCCATTAAAATTTATATTTACATAAAATATTTCCTTGAAATAAAGTTTGTTTTTATTTTTACTTAAAAATCAGTATATAGAATTATGAAAAAAATAAAAAAAATACTAAGCAAAAATAAAATTATTGGAAAAGTTGTTTACTATCATGAATTTTATTCTGAATTATTAAAAAATAAACGCACTATCCTTGTATGGCTTCCTCCCTCATATTATAAAAATAAAGAAAAAAAATTTCCGGTACTTTATATGCATGACGGTCAGAATATTATGAATCCGGAAACTTCTTTTGCAGGAGTCGATTGGCAGGTTGATGAAACAGTCTCAAGATTAATTAAAGATAATTTGCTTGAAGAAATTATCATTGTCGGTATTTATAACTCATCGGATAGAATAAAAGAATATAGTCTCGGCAAAACCGGAATAAAATATATGAAATTTGTTATTGGGGAACTTAAAGAATTTATTGACTTAAATTATAGAACAGATAAAAATAACTCTGCTGTTATGGGCTCTTCCATGGGGGGACTGATCTCTTTTCTAATTGCATGGACCTATCCGGCTATAATTAATAAAGCTGCTTGCCTTTCAAGTTCATTTTACTATGATTCTGAAAAAGCAATTAAAATTGTAAATAATTATAAAGGTTTACAGAAGGAAATTAAGATTTATATTGATCACGGTGAAGATGGCTTGGAAGAAGGACAAAAAATGCTTTGCGCTTTGTCTTCGAAAAAATATGTGATGGGAAAAAATATTGATTACTTCTATGCCCCAAAAGCCGAACATAACGAAACGGCTTGGGCAAAACGTCTGGACCGACCGCTTCTATTCTTATTTGGAAAATGAAGAATGTTGCTATTTCTGTTTTTGTTCATGATAAATTTACTGAGGTTAGTTTTTTTGCAATTTAATAATCAATGGATTAAATGCCTTCGATACAATCACTACCTTATCTCCGGGTTGCAATGATTCGGACTCTTGCAAAGTTGCAATTACTTTAACAATATTATTTCCAATAAGAACGCTCACAATATTTACTACATCAGAGTTTTCGATATGTAAAATATCACCCGTAAATTGAAATTTCCCGCTTATATAATATTGAGTAAAAACATTCGAAGCTGCCCCTTCGCTAATTATCTTTCCCTTGCTTAATCTTATGACTTTATTTGACATCTTAAATATTTCTGAAATATCGTGACTGACCATTATTGTTGTCAAGTTTAAATTTCTGTGAGCTATTAATAAGAAATCCTGCAATTTTAATCGCATTCCTGAATCAAGTGCAGAAAGAGGTTCGTCTAGAAGTAGAATACTCGGACGTCGAACAATTGCCCTTGCTAAGGCTACTCGCTGTCTTTGTCCGCCGGATAATGTTTCGGGATACCTGTTCTTAAACATTTCAAGTTCCATAATATCAATTATTTCTTTTAAATGTGCGGTGTCCTTTTTATTTTTCAACGCAAATTCTATATTTTGAAGCACTGTCATATTAGGAAACAATGAGTAATCTTGAAATACGAAACCAATCTTTCTTTTTTGTGGAGGTAGAAAAAAATTATTTAACGAATTATACCATTCGTTATCATTGACTTTAATGAACCCCCTTTCTGGTTTAATTAAGCCCGCGATTAATCTTAGCAATGTTGACTTTCCAGCCCCGGAATGTCCCTCTAAAATTATAAAATCACCTTCATTAATTTGAAAATTTATATCAAGCGGCAAATCACCGTCAGAAGTTTTTAATGTTTTATATAATGAAAGTTGTATCATATTCTCCCTGATTTTAGATATTTTCCGTTGAGGATATATACAGCTAAAAGAATTAAAAATGTTACAATGAAAAGTATCATTGCATAAAAATTTGCATTATGATAATTAAGCGATTCAACTTGATCATAAATTGCTAAGGATGCAACTCTTGTCTTACCTGGAATATTTCCGCCTATCATTAGTACAATTCCGAACTCACCGATTGTGTGAGCAAAACTTAACACTATTCCAGTTAGTAATGATGATTTTATATTTGGTAGCAAAATTTTTATAAGAGTTTGAAATTTTGATTTACCTAATGTATATGATGCTTCTTTTAATAATGAAGGTAAACTCTCAAACCCGGCTTGAATCGGGTTAATCATAAAAGGTAAACTGTATATAACTGATGCTAATACTAATCCATCAAAGGAAAAAATAAGCCGAAGGTCAAAGTATTTATCTAGTACGTTCCCGGGGAAATGATTAGGAGAAAATGCAATAAGCAAATAAAATCCCAATACGGTTGGAGGAAGTACAAGAGGCATGCTGATTATAGCTGAAACGAAAGGCTTTAACTTAAAATTATTCTCCGATATGAAATAAGCAAGTGGTACTGAAATGAAAAATAAAATGCATGTGGTTATCAGAGCTAGTTCAAGACTTAATATTAAAGGATGAAAATCTAGCATTTGGGAGCTACCATTATTTCTGTTGCTTTTATTAAAGCTAAGACTGTGTCGTTTTCCTTTAGTTCCAAACCATCACATTCACTTGTTGCTATAATTGCAGATATATCATGGGAATGAAAATTAAGAGTAATCTGACTTAATAATTTCCCCTTGTTTATGCTTTTGACGGAACAGTTTAATCTATTTTGAAAGCTAATTTTACCTGTAAAATCTTTTGCGATATTTACTTCAGTTTCTTTGAACATAACACTTAACTGATTTCCTATTTTCAGAAAAGAGGCTGTATCAAATGTTTCAATAATAATTGTTTTAAGTGAACTGCCGCTCACATTCATGTCGATAATGGTCATATTTTTATCGCTAATTAAATTAACTATTTGTCCGTCTAGGCAGTTCATTAATTTCCTATAATTTGATATCCGAAATTCCTTAAAATATTTTTTGCTTTTTGAGAAAATAAAAAATTATAGAATCTGATAGAATCTTTTTTATGATGATCAATTCCGTATTTCAAAATAACACACCCCTGTTCAATCGGAGAATAAACAGAAGGATCTATTTCCATCCACACTCCCTTCCCTTTCATTTGCGGAGATACTACTACGGATTTTGCCGTAAATCCTGCATCGGCTGCACCTGATACAATAAATTGATTTGTAGGAGAAATGCTTTCGCCATAAACTAATTTGTCTTTTACCTTAT
>JAJXTM010000290.1 GCA_021783875.1 Bacteroidota bacterium | reverse complement strand
AATCCAATTGAAATTACTGGGAGCTTTATCCCGCTTTTACCGCATCTTTTATATTCCATCTCTGCATAGCGCTTATCGGAAAACTTCATTTTGTCAATATTCATTTTTGCTCCTAAATATTTTTATGTATATCTCTATAGTATATTAATATTCTTTATTTTGAATTGAAAGTTAATAATTTTGAATTATATCTAATGTATTTTAAGAAATTTTCCCTGTTAGATTATTTAAGAGATAGAAAATTAATATTTGAGAATTTAAGGATTGTGAATAGAGTCGGCTTGTCATTTAATAATATCATAACTCACCCTTTGCCCAAAACTACAATATCCTTTAAAAAAATTAATTAAATTAGTATTAGTTAAATTTATATTATTGGTTTTTTCAAAGGCATGTTATGATAAATAAAATTCAAGAAGATTCTCCCTATTTTGAATTTGCTAATAAACTTTTAGTAAAAAGAGAATTGCATTCTTGCAATGCTTCATTAAAAATAGAATCCATCGATTTTCTTAATGAACTAAAAGATTTCCTTTTCCCTCATTTTTCTAATAAAGTTTACTATTCTCAGGAAGATGTGGTTTCAAAACTGCAGCTTCTTGAAAGAAATCTTATTTCACTTTTGAAGCTGACAATCGAACAATCTGAAAATTATTTAGAAAATATTGCGCATCAATTTATTTCTAAAATCCCTTCTGTACACGATATGCTATGGGAAGATGCTGATGCAATTTATAAGGGTGATCCTGCAGCTGAAAGTGTAGATGAAGTTATTTTAGCTTATCCGGGATTCATGGCAATTCTTATATACCGGCTTGCTCACGAATTATATAAAATAAAAATACCTATAATTCCAAGAATTTTAACCGAACATGCTCATCAATATACTGGTATCGATATTAACCCGGGAGCAGAAATTGGCTCGCCATTTTTTATAGATCACGGAACAGGTATAGTTATAGGCGAAACAACAAAGATTGGCAAAAATGTTAAAATTTATCAAGGCGTGACTTTGGGTGCATTAAGCGTCGACAAATCTCTTTCAAATATAAAGCGTCATCCCACAATTGAAGATGATGTAATAATATATTCTCAAGCTGTAATTCTCGGCGGCGAGACCGTAATCGGGAAAAACAGCATAATTGGAGGCAATGCATGGGTAACCCAAAGCGTTCCCTCTAATTCGGTTGTCTATAGTAAAATTGAAGTTAAAGTAAGGTCAAATGAAGATTACTTTAACACGATGGAATTTATAATATAAAAAGGAGCAATATTATGAACTTAAGATTTCTTGGAAACACTGGGGTAAAGGTCTCCGAAATTTGTTTCGGAGCAATGACTTTCGGCGGACGGGGATATTGGAAAACAATCGGAGAACTTGAGCAATCCGAAGCAACGGGTTTGGTGAACCTGGCACTTGAAGGAGGAATAAATTTCTTTGATACTGCTGATGTATATTCGGAAGGATTGTCTGAAGAAATGCTCGGAAAAGCTCTCGGAACACGAAGAAATAATATTATTCTTGCAACAAAAGTTAGAGGGAGAACCGGACAAGGTCCAAATGATGTCGGTTTATCCCGCCACCATATTATTGAAAATTGTAACGCAAGTCTGAAAAGATTAGGTACTGATTATATAGACTTATATCAGGTACACAGTTTTGATCCATATACACCCCTTGAAGAAACTCTTCGTGCACTTGATGATTTGGTTCGCCAAGGTAAAGTAAGATACATAGGAGTATCAAACTACACTGGCTGGCAGTTGATGAAAGCCCTATCAATTTCTGAAAAACAAAATTTAGAAAAATTTGTCACTCTTCAGGCATTTTATTCTCTGATAGCACGTGATTTAGAAAATGAATTAGTTCCGCTTTGCCTGGATCAAAAATTGGGAATTCTTCCATGGAGCCCGCTCGGGGGAGGTTTTCTTACGGGTAAATACAGAAGAGGAAAAACCCGTCCTGAAAAAGCCCGAAGAACCGATCCCGAAAATCAATTTCTTCAGTTTGATGAAGAAAAAGGTTTTGATATAATAGATGAACTTGAACGTATTGCTAATATTCACGGAGCATCGATAGTTCAGGCTGCAATAAATTATTTGTTAAGAAAACCTGCTGTATCATCTGTCATTATCGGCGCTAAAACAAAAGAACAGCTCGCGGAAAATTTGAAGGCATCTAATTGGGTAATGAACCCAGAGGAAGTAGCCCGCCTCGATGAATTAAGTAAACCACCGCGTGCCTATCCCTACTGGATGCTGCAGAGAACAATTCAAGATAGATAATATTGAATTATAGTTTAGGCTGCATATCAATTCACATTTTATGTGTTTTTGTATGCAGCTTTTTTAGTAAATCCATAAATCCTTATCAGAAAAATAAACCTGAAATCCTTCGAATTTGATTTGCGAATCTTTAAAAATAGTATATTTTTTCACAATAAATATTTTTTTACTTTAATTTAATTTTAGTAATAGATCCATTTAAGACTTGAAAGAAAAAATTCGATTTGTATTCGTCGACCTTCTTCGCGGGTGGGCACTTCTGGTTATGTTTGAAGTGCATTCTTTCAATGTGCTGCTTAAGCCTGAATTACAAAAAACTGAGTGGTTTAGTAATTTAACCTTTATTAACGGGTTAGTTGCGCCTTCGTTTTTATTTATTTCCGGTTTCGCATTTATCCTTTCTACTCAAAGAAATTTAGATGAGCTAAGAACTTTCGGAAGTAAATTCTGGAAAAAAATCGCCAGAATTGCAATGATTTTTTTAGCTGGTTATTCTCTTCATATTCCTTTTCTTTCGATAAGACTTATTCATGAACGAGCAAATCAGGATATGATGCTGGCTGCATATAATGTCGATATCCTTCAATGTATAGCCGCCGGACTTTTATTTATTTTCATTGCAAGATTAATTTTCAAATCCGATAAAAATTATAATATTTTCCTAATCATAAGCTTCTTTTTTGTTGTACTCATTTCTCCTTTGGTCTGGCAGATTAATTTCACTAATTATGTACACCCATTTATAGCTGATTACTTTAATGCCGCTTCCGGATCATATTTCCCGCTGTTTCCATGGCTTGGGTTTTTAATTGCCGGAGCAATAATCTGTCCCTATTACCTCGAAGCAAGAGAAAAAGGTGAAGAAAAAAAATTCATGTACATGATAGGCATAATCGGCTTGGTGCTGGCGTTTGCCGGACACTTTTTCCTTTCCGATATTTTTCAGTCAAGCCACCTCATAATAAAACCTCACCCGATATTTTTTATTCAACGACTTGGTTATGTTTTATTCCTATTAGGACTTTGCTGGTTATATGCCGAAGTAAGACAAACTAAAACAACTTTTGTAATGGATATAGGAAGAGAATCTCTTTTAGTATATTGGTTACATCTTCAAGTACTTTACCGGCATGTTCTTAACGGTAATAATGTTGCTTCAATTTACGGAGGCACTTTTAATGTTTGGCAGGCAGCTATTTTTACTTTCGCATTGGCTATTGCTATGATAATAACCGCAAAAATATGGGGTGAAATAAAAAAACGTTACCGGGATTTTTCTTCCCGGCTTGCTTTAACTGTCTTTGTTGTCAGTATCGTTATATTTTTTATCTACTGAAATTAGTAGAATCGAAAAATCTAAACTAATTCCCGCTGAATTATTTATGACGGTTTTCTAAATTTTGAACAACTTCCGAAAAATCTATGTCTTGCTCGGCAAGCA